>JAMCRM010000346.1:0-2366 GCA_023380575.1 Acidobacteriota bacterium
CCACCACTGCCAGTTGCCCGCCACGCCCTGTGTGCGGACGAAGTTGGCTACCAGGTTCGGCGTGTCGCTCGAAAAAGTGGTGGCCACCATCGAGATGCCCGCCAGCCACCAGGGCACCGAGCGCCCCGAAGCGAAAAATTCGGCCGTGCTCTTGCCGCTGCGCTTACTCAAAAAGAGCGCGGGCACGAAGCAGATGGCTATGGAAACGAATGCGATGATCCAGTCGATGGTGTGAAGAGCCATGCGTATGCCTAAGCCCCTGAGGATAGGGGTTTCGATGGGTCATTTGCAAGCGCCGTCAGGGTGATATAGTATTCACCGCCATGAGGAGCAATCTTGTCGCGCCGGCCGCAGTTCTGTTTGCGATGGCGCTTGCCATGTCCGGGCAGGAAGCCACCGTCCGGGAAGAACAGCAGGTGTTTAAGACGTATCCCTACGCCGGCCCCGATCCGGCCCCCATTATGAGCCGGTCCGCCGGAGGCGCGAGGGGCGCCGCGCTCTATCCGTATTTTTCCTTCGATAACCTCAGCTATACGGGCGTGAATAAGCCCTGGACCGTGGTGCGGCTGGAGAACCCTTACATCGAAGCCTTCATCCTGCCGGCCGAGGGAGGCAAACTGATCGGCGCTGTAGAGAAGGGCACCGGGAAGGATTTCATCTACTTCAACCACGTCAGGAAGTACCGCCATATCGCACTCCGGGGGCCGTGGACCTCGGGGGGAATCGAACTGAATTTCGGCATCGTTGGCCACACACCCGCCACCGCCAGCCCGGTCGATTATGTGACACGCAAAAACCCGGATGGCAGCGTGACCTGCATTGTGGGCACCATGGATTTGCCTTCGCGCACACAGTGGCGTGTGGCCTTTACCATACCGCCCGACAAGGCCTACATCGAGGCGAGGTCCCTGCTGTATAATCCGCACCCCCTCAACCAGTCCTATTACGTGTGGATGAACGCCGCCAACAAGCTCTCCAAGGATGTGGAGTTCATCTTTCCGGGCAACTCCTATATCGGGCACGACTATTCAGTTCCGGAGCGCCCCTGGCCCATGACCGCGGATGGGCGCAACCTGGCGCTGTACAAGGAGCATAACGATTCCGACGAGGGCAGTTTCTTTATTACGGGAGCGCTCGAAGACTTCTCCGGAAGCTATTGGCGCGACTCCGATTTCGGGTACGGCCACTGGGCCGTCCACGAAGAGGTGCCGGGGCAGAAGTTCTTCCGCTGGCCCCTCTCCCGCGCGGGAGCGATCTGGGAGTCCCTCCTGACCGATGCCGATGGTCCCTATTTCGAGCCCCAGACCGGCCGCCTGCTGGACCAGAACGACCATGAATTCCTAGCCCCGCTTTCCACCGACCAGTGGCGGGAACTGTACTTCCCCTATAAAAAGATCGGTCCCATGGTCAAGGCCACTCCCTACGCGGTGCTGAACGTGCGCAACAGCGGGGAGGGGCTGGTGGTCAGCCTCTGCGCCTTACAGAAGACCGATGAAACCCTGCTCGTGCGCGCCGGAGAGAAGGAGATCTTTCGCGACCGGGTGGTACTGAAGCCCATGGAGGTCTACCAGAAGAAGATCGCCGCCGTGATGAAAAAAGGCGAACTGCGCGTGGACCTCGGAAACCGGCTCTCCTATACGGACGCGCCCGATGCCAACGTCTTGAAACGGCCGTTGAATTTTCGCGTTTTTGACGAGAGCAGTCTGGAAGGTCTGTACCAATCCGCCGAGCGCCATGAGAAAGGTCGTGATTATGATGCGGCGTTGAACAAGTATCTGGAAGTTCTGTCGAAGGAGCCCCTGCACATGCGGGCGCTCGCGCGCGTGGCCGAACTGTATTACAGGAAGGCGGAATACGAGCAGGCCCTCGCCTACGCGCGCAAGGCCCTGGATTACGTGATGTACGACCCCGACGCCAACTTCATCTACGGCATTATCGCCAGGCGCATTGGCGATCTGACGGACGCCAAGGAGACGCTCGGCTGGGCGGCCCGTTCCATGAAGTACCGCGCCGGCGCGTATGCGGAACTCGGCGCGATCTACATCCAGGAGGGCAACCTGGAAAGGGCCGTGGCATACCTGGAGGAATCCTTACAATACGACGCCAATAACGTCGGCACCCAACAGTTGCTCAGCACCGCGTACCGCCTGCGGAAGGAACCCGGGAAGGCGCGCCAGAGCCTGGGCCGTATTCTCGAAACGGACCCGCTGAATCACCTGGCGCGCTTTGAGGAGTACCTGCTGGCCCCGGGCGCGGAGACGCTTGATCGATTCAAATCGATGATCCGGAATGAGCTTCCCCACGAGACTTACCTGGAGACCGCCGTCTACTACGCCAATTTGGGGCTGAACAACGACGCTCTCCGC
>JAMCRM010000346.1:2376-6615 GCA_023380575.1 Acidobacteriota bacterium
GGGGATCTTCGCCGCCACCACCCGGCAGGTTAAGGAGCGCAGCCCGGGTTGCGCCGTCGAGGTGCTGACCCCCGACGTCCAAGGCAGCCGGGAGAGCATCGCGACCGTGCTCGAGGCGGGGCCGGACCAAGCCACCATCCGCTACTGGCAGGCGTACCTGCTGAGGGAGAAGTCCCCCGCGGAGAGCCGGCGGGTGCTGGCGCGGGCCGCGGCACTTTCGCCCTATCTGGTGTTTCCGTTCCGCCAGGAGTCTATCCCGGTCTTCCAGTGGGCCGCCGCGGCCATGCCGGGCGACTGGAAGGCGAAGTACTACCTGGCGCTGATTCATTGGGGACTGGGGCGCAACCAGGAGGCCGTGCGGATGCTCCAGGCGTTGGGGAACCGCCCCGATTACGCCCCCGCATACGTTTCCCGCGCATTTCTGGAACAGAGGACTCACCCCGCCAGCGCCCAGGCGGATTACGAGAGAGCGCACGCGCTCGGCGCGGACGATTGGAGAAACTCCTACCACCTGGCCACCTTCTATAGCGAGCGAGGAATGCACGAGAAAGCTCTCAAATTGGCCCTCGATGCTTCGCGGCGCTTCCCCAATCAGGACCTCATCAAGATCCTGCTGGCGCGCAGCTATCGCAAACAGAACTGCGGCCGGCGCGACAACTGGGACCTCGCGGTGGCGGTGTTCATTATCCCCCTGACGGTGCAGTGGTGGGCGGTCTGGTATCCGGGTGCGGAGCCGGGCGGAGGCAGCTACATCGCCCAGCGCATGCTGGCCTCGAAATCCGAGAAGGACTCCCTGGGCGGGACGCTGTTTTTCAACCTCGCCCACTATATCCTGCGCCCCTGGCCATGGATCCTGGTTGGGCTGGCGTCCCTCATCGTGTATCCGCAACTGTCGGATATCCAGAAGGCTTTCCCCAATGTGGATCCAACCCTGGTAGGCCACGATATCGCCTTCCCCGCGATGCTGCGGTTCCTCCCGGTGGGATGGATGGGACTCATGGTGGGGGGGCTGGTGGCGGCGAATTCTTCCACCATCCTCACGCACCTGAACTGGGGCGCATCCTACCTGGTCCACGACTTCTATCGCCGCTTCATCACGCGCGATCAAAGCGAGAAACACTACGTGATGGCGGGCCGCCTGGCGACTATCGGGCTGTTCGTGCTTTCCTCGGGCCTGACGTTCGTACTGGAAACCGCCCAGGAGAGCTTCAACATCATTCTCCAGGTGGGCGCCGGGACCGGCTCCATTTACCTGCTGCGCTGGTTCTGGTGGCGCGTAACGGCATGGTGCGAAATCGTGGCCATGACCAGTTCGTTCGCCATTTCGGTGGCGTTTATCGTGTTGCGGAGACACGGCATCGTCCTGGGCACGCATCGCGAACTGCTGCTGACGGTGCTGTTCACCACGCTGGCCTGGCTGATCACGGCATACGTGGGCCCGAAGACCGAGCGTGAAACGCTGCTGCATTTCTATAAGAAGGTGCATCCTTTCGGGCCGGGCTGGCGGCACGTGCGAAAAGCGGCGGGGATATCGGAAGCGGAAGCCGCCCTCTACACCCGGCAGGACAACATCCCGCTCGCCATGCTGGGCTGGGTGGCGGGCACGGCGGTGATCTGGTCGGGGCTATTTGCGGTGGGCAATCTGTTGTATGGCCGCATGGCGCTGACGCTGGGCCTGTCAGTCGTGTTGGTTGTCAGTGGCTCGGCGCTGATCTGGGTGATCCGGCGGCTGTGGAAATAACGCCCCCGCGGAAGCCTGAGCGGGAATCAGGTGCATGGCGGGATCGAAGCCGGGTCGCTGCGCATAGAAGCGCCTGACCAGTTCCGCCGCAACCCGCTCGCGGCCGGACAGTTCGCAGAAGACCACGGCACAACCGCCGAAACCCGCCCCGGTCAGGCGGGCTCCCAGCGCCCCCGCCTCGCGCGCCGCAACCGCCAACTCATCGAGCGCGGGGCAGCTTATCCTGAGCAGGTCGCGCATGCTTTCGTGCGATTCGTTCAGAAGCCGCCCGAACCGCCGGGCATCGCCGCTTCGCATCGCCGCGACCGCCTCTTCGACGCGCCGCGCCTCCCCCACCACGTGCAGGAAACAGCGCCGCTCTTCATCGTCGAGCCGGTCGAGGCCGCGCTCCGTGGCCTCGGCGTAGGAGGCGAAGCCCAATTTTTCCAGGGCGCGGGTTCCCGCCGTGCGGCGGGAATTATACTGTGCGCGCAACTCGCCGGATTTCTCGGCCGTGGTCAGGCTGTGCGCCACGAGGAAGCCCCAGTCCCGGGGGATCGGCACGTGCGACACCTCCAGCGGGATGAAGTTGATGTGCAGCGCGCAACCCGGCGCGGAGGCCAACACGGCGGCATGGTCCATTGCGCCGCCGCGCGTGCCCACGTACTGCTCGCCTTCGGGCAGCACGTCCATCAGTTCGGGAAACGTGGCGTGGACGCCGTTGGCGGCGAGCAAAGCCAGGGTGAAACCGGTCAGGAGGGCCGATGATGACGACAGGCCCGCCGCAGCCGGCAAAGCCGATACGATCGCGGCATCGATGCCGCGGCCGGCGCCCCAGCGGCCCGCGACAGCCTGCGCGGCCGCTTTCAGATAGTTCTCCCAGTCGCCCGAGGCGCCCGGTTCGAGTGGCTGGGTCCACTCGAACCGCCTCTCGCCGTAGCCCGCGCTGAAGGCCCGTATGATACGGTCGGGGCGCGGCCTGAAGGCGATGTAAATACGACGTCCGATGGCCATTGGCAGCACAGGCAGGCCGTGATAGTCGATGTGCTCGCCGATCAGATTGACGCGGCCCGGCACCGATATCAATGCGGGCTCCGCTCCGGGGCCCGCCTGTGCGCTCAGTAGGGTGATGGCATCCTGCGCTTGTGGCATGTGGAATTAAGTCGTGGGCTGGATGGCTCCCGCGGGCACGCCAACGTCCCGCCCCTGATCGCTGGGCATCAGGATCCAGGCTATGGGATAGGCGATGAAGCCGATCCCGGTGAACAGAGCCAGCACCAGCACCACGATTCTTACCAGGGTAACGTCGATTTCGGCATAGCGCGCAAAGCCGGCGCACACGCCCGCGATCTTTTTATTGCGCTTGTCCAGCATCAGGGGCGGGTTCAGGCGCGCCTCCGGCGCCACGCCGGTACGTGCACCGCATTGAAAGCAGTAGCGATCCTGGTCCCGTAATTCCACTCCACATCTCGTGCAAAACATGGCAGTCTCCATGAGTGCATACGAGGCTTGCGGGTGGGTTGTTCCGTCAACTGAGGGGCGGTAGAATCGCGGGGTGCGGAAACTACTGCCCTTTTTCTCTGCTGCTCTCCTCCTGTCGGCCCAAACGGCCGAGAAGCCCGTCCGCGCCGTGACCGATCCCGGAGTGATCACCACCCGCCAGGCCATCACCCCCGCGGGCACCCAGGCCGTGTTTCAGGGCCGTGTGTACGGGGTGGCGTTCGGCGAAGATGCCAGGGAACTCTGGGTGGTCAATGGCGGCCAGGTTCTCCGCATGGATTGGATGACCAACCGCGTGCTGGAGCGCGCAACCCTGGGTGGCAGCCCCGGCCTGCAGGGAATCCGCTTCGATCCGGAAAGCGGCCGCGCGTATGTCAGCAACACCATCAAGGGCAAGGTCCGGCTGCTTTCGGTGAGTGATGGCAACAGCCAGGTGGTAGCGGGCGAGATCGGGTCGCAGATGGCCGGCGCGGTGGCGTTCGCGCCGCCGCACACTGCGCTGGTGCCGCTGATGTTCGACGACAAGCTGGCCATTATCGATGTCACCGGACAGCGGCAGGTGCGCACCGCCCCAACCGGGATCGCGCCCTTTGCCGCGGCGGTAAACCGGGAGGGCACCGTGGCTTACGTGAGCAACTGGGGCGGCCGCCGGCCCGGCCCCGGCGACCTCACCGCACCAACCGGACTGCTGCCCACCGCGGACCAGGTGGTGGTGGATGGTAACGCGCGTGGACCTCGCCGCGGCCCAGCCTACCCACACCATTGCGGTCGGGCTGCATCCCATGGCCATCGTGTGGGACGAGCCGCGGTACCTGGTCTACGCGGCCAACGGCAACTCCGATTCAGTCTCGGTGATCGATGCGCGCCAGAATCGCGTGGTGCGGACCATTCCCATCCGGCCCTTCGGAGTTCAGGCGCGCGGCATTGCGCCTACCGCACTCGCGGTTTCCAGCGATGGCACGCGCCTGTATGTAGCCTGCGGCGGCCTGAACGCGGTAGCGGTCCTGGACCCGCGCGAC
>JAMCRM010000347.1:0-1208 GCA_023380575.1 Acidobacteriota bacterium
ACTTCTGGCAATATGCCGGTCAACTGTTTGGGGTCGACCTGCCCGTGGGAATCGGCCTTACCGGAAACGGGCTGTCGGGCAAACTGCAGCCGGTGGGAGACCATTTTGAGGCAACCGGCATTCCGGTGCTGCCCTATAACGACAAGATGAACTGGAACCCTTTTCAGATCGCTACCGTGACGTTACGGGACGGCCCGGAAAGAGGGAAAGGGACAAGTCAAACGATCCAGGTGGTCCTCCCCGTTTCCGACGAGATCGATTGCGCCCAGTGTCACGCGCAAGGCATGGATGGAACCGTCAACCTGCCGGCCGGCGGGACTGAGCAATGCCCTGGGCGCGAAAGGCGACGGCACGTCGAAGTCGCTCTCGCTGGCGATGCACGGCTGGCACAATCCGGATATGGCCCCGGACGCGACTTGTTATTCCTGTCATCCCGGGGCTACGACCCAATGTCTGAGAACCGCAATCAACGGAATGGGGTACCTGGGGACCACTCCTTCCTGCCAGACAGGACTGTGCCATGGCGGGCGGGGATGGGAGATCCGAACCGGAATCCTTGGGTTACCGAGCCCACTTGCGAGCAATGCCACGGGACCAACTACTCAACCGGCACCACCCTGTACCGGCAGGCAAAAGGACACGGAGGCGTGTATTGCGAGGCCTGCCACAATAGCACCCACGCATGGTGGCCGTCGAAACTGTGGGCCGACGATCTGCAACCCGCAAAGCTCCAGCGCACTCCCTACGCGGTCGGGAATTGCACGATCTGCCACACGAGGAGACACGCAGGGGACAACCCTCACGCAGCCATTTATTGAACGCCTTCTCAAGAGCCCCGATTCGCCGCCAGCTTCGCGCAGGTCCGCCCTGGTTACTCGTGAATCAGCACGATGTCGCAGCGGCCGCCGCCGACCGCTGCGAGGCGGCGCGTGGGCCAGTTCAGCGCGATGGCATGATACTGCAGGCCGAACGAGACGCTGCCGGCGGGCTCGAGCGCTTCGGTGTCCCACAGCCGCAGCGTCTCCGACGCGGTTTCAGGGTCCTCGCTCAGGCATGCGAACCGGGCGCCGTCCTGCGAAAAGGCAAACGCGGGCACGACGTTCGAAGGGAGGGGCAGCAGTCGCGTGCGTTCGCCCGTTGCGACGCGAACCATCGCCAGGTGGCGGGTGTTGGCCGTGAAATCGACCGTTTCCAGGGCCAGCAGCTTT
>JAMCRM010000347.1:1218-2749 GCA_023380575.1 Acidobacteriota bacterium
CGAAGTGCTCGCCTCCATCCGGATAGGAGTAACGGCCCACCTTGAACTGGCGGAAGTTGAGGTTTGCGCCTTCCACTTCCAGGGTCGTGCCCGCCGGGTCGAAACCGAGCAGTGCCAGGCTGTCCGCGCCGGCCATGCGGCGGATCTCCCAGCCGTTGAGGTCCAGCACGGGCAGTGGTTCCGCAGACGGCAGGCGGTAGCCCCTCACCCGATTTCGCCGGACAGGCGCCGGGCCGGCCTGATCGGCTACGGCTTCCCTGCAAAGGAAGACGGCCCCTTGCGCCGTCTCCAGGAAACACCCCGCTTCGACGGGAAGCGCTGTGCGCAGTTCCACGACGATCCTGCCCGTATCCGCGTCGAAGACTCTGGCAAGTCCCGTGGTGCCGGGATGATTGTCGTTTTCGCTCGCGCACGCGAAGAACCGCCCGTCCGCCGAGAATGCCGCCCAACCCACGAACGCCTCGAACGGGAAGCTGCGCACCGCTCTTCCGGAGAGCACTTCGTGGAGCACGAGATTTTTGTGCCCGATCGCGACGTAGTGGCCATCGGTTTGTGCCCGATCGCGACGTAGTGGCCATCGGGTGTAAACACCAGCCGCGTCAGCAGTAGGTCCTCGACCGGGATCGAACAAACGGATTCGAGCCGCACTTTTCAGGATAACCCACTCCGATTCCACACTGGCCTGCGAACGGAGTTAAATGGAAGGATGCCTGGACCGGGTGAGCAGGTGGCGATGGCAGACCAGCGTGCGTCCGGGGTACGGCGCCGCCTTTGGAGCGCCGGCTTTCTTGTCCTGCTCTGCGCCGGCATCGCGTTCGCCGTGCCGCGGCCGGCGGCGATCAAGCCCGAGGGATGGCGCCTGCTGGCGATTTTCGTCGCGACCGTTGCCGGCCTGATCCTCCAGCCGATTCCCGGTGGCGCGCTCGTGCTGGTCGGAGTGACGCTGGCCGCGGTCTGGGGCGGGCTCACGATCCAGCAGGCGTTGAGCGGGTATGGCGACCCGACGGTCTGGCTGGTCATGGCGGCCTTCTTGATTTCACGCGCGCTGATCAAGACGGGCCTTGCCCGCCGCATCGCACTGTTCTTCGTCCGGCGGTTCGGCGCAAGCTCGCTCGGGGTTTGCTACGCGCTCTCGCTGTCGGACATGGTGCTGGCTACGATTATTCCCTCCAACGCGGCGCGGTCGGGGGGCGTAATTCTGCCGATTGCGCGCTCGATCTCCGAGTTGTACGGCTCCTATCCCGGGAAGTCCGCCGCGCTGCTCGGATCGTTCCTCATAACGGCGGTCTACCAGAACATTTGCATCACGGCGGCGATGTTTTTCACGGGCCAGGCGAGCAACCCGCTGGCAGCGCAAATCGCAACGCAACAGTTCGGATACCCCGTCACGTGGACGAGCTGGTTTTTGGCCGGCATTGTGCCCGGGCTATGTTCGCTCGCGCTGCTTCCGGTGCTGGTCTCGTGGTTGAACCCGCCGGAGATTAAGCAGACCCCGGAGGCTCCGCGATTCGCAGCCGGAGAGCTCGAGAAG
>JAMCRM010000348.1 GCA_023380575.1 Acidobacteriota bacterium
GCCTCGCGAATGTAGAGCTGGGTGGGGAAGTGATTGTTCCCGGTGAACTCGTCTTTCGGCCAGCCCCACTGCCGGTACCATTTGCGGATCTCTTCCGGGACGCGGGCATTGTTCTGCAGGGTCCAGAGATAACCGCGGGTGTAGAGTTCGTGGCGGCGGATGATGCGCTCGCGAGTGGCATAATCGCCGTCCGGGTAGTCGTAATTCATTCCGATGTAGTCGGTGGAGACGGCGCCGTGGTTGTTGGTGTCGGTCTTGGCATTGGGAATGGGATCCCACTTGCTCGCGGGCTGGTGGTACCGGCCGGATTCGGCATAGCGTAGCAGAAGTTCGTATTCGCGCTCGTCGTAGCCCGCGGGCTTCTCCACGGGCAGCCGGTTTTCAGGCGCGTTGGTCATGCACAGGCGGAAGCAGTAAGTCTGGATGCGGCGGTCGCCCGCGCCTTTCATGCCGGGGCCGTTCGGATCGATGCCCGGCAGCAGGCCGCTGGCGCGGTCGCCCGGAATCACATAGGGCGAGATATGCAGGCCATCCGGGAACTGATGGGAGTGGCGGTGGTCGGGCTGCACGCCGTTGTAGTTCTCGCCGTATGTGGAGTTGGCTTCACGGCCGATGGTGTAGCGCACTCCGGCCCGGGCCATGAGGTCGCCTTCGTACGTGGCGTCGATGAACATGCGGCCCGTGTAGCGGGACCCGTTTTCCATCACGATCGCCTCGATGCGGCCGCCTCGTTGTATAACGCCTTTTCCGGGGCGCAGGTCGAGCCGTTGCCCGGTGAGGATATGGATCTTCTGTTCCGCGAGCATTTCGCGATACACCTGCGTGGCCACCTTGGGCTCGAAGGTCCACATGGCATCTTCGCCGGCGACATTCGCGGTGCGGCGCGCGGCGAAATAGTGGGCACGCGTTTCCCAGCGCCAGGCCTTCGGGTCTTCGTACTTGGACTTGATGCGGCGATAGAATTCGCGGGCGATGCCGCCGACGACGTGCTTGTTGCCGATATCGGTCCAGCTCAGACCGCCAGTGGTCAAGCCGCCGATGTGGGTGCCGGGATCGAGCACCAATACGGTTTTGCCCATGCGGGCCACCTGGATGGCCGCGGCGAGGCCGGCGGAAGTGGCGCCGTAGACGACCACGTCCGCGGCGCGCGATTGCGCCCACAGCACCGGGGCGCAGAGAAGTAAGAGTGCGCGAAGAGACATCAGGTCCATATTATAGCGGCATGCCCGAGTTGCCCTGACCGTATGATTACGCACACGCGGGTCACCTGTTTCTTGGGCCGCGCTACGGCGTTTTCGGGATGGCAGGGTAGGCATCCAACCGAATAACCTTTTGGTTGGAGCCTTCTCCTGAAGGATGTGATATGCACCCGCAACCTGCATACGCACACCACGCAATTATGAAAGACGACACGGCCGGTCCGTGCGATTTCTGGGCCGCGCTGCTGGCGCAAATCGAGAAAGAGATACAGGACTGCAACGCCGTTTGCGGCGAGCGTTTGTGGCGCGTGGTGACGGAACCGGGCCGCCCCCGCCGGCTGGTGGTGAAAGCGAATTCCGACACGCAGGATTTCGTGGAAGCGAATTTCGATGCGGATGCCAAGATGATTTTGTGCAGGTTTGGCAGGCACGCGAGATTCAAGCAGGTGATACGAATTGCCGCCTCCAAGGTGACCGTGGAGGACGCGGCCGCGAAGATTCTCTCCGGCCTGCGTTTTCCCCAAGCCGGCTGACTACGGCCATTCGGCCAGCAGTATCGTCTCAACGCGGGATGGGATCGAGCGCCGGCAGATTCTAACATCGAAGAACATGCGCGCAAAGCGGACAAGAGTTACCCAACCTCGTGAAGCACGCCGCGTCAATCGACTCCCGCACCGCGCCGCCGCCCAGGTACAGCCGCCACAGTTCCCGCTTCACGGCTTCTTTCCATTCACGGCGCCGCGCCGCGCGGGCCGGTTCCGTCTCGGTGTACTCGGGCAGTTCCTCGATCAGCGTGCGCAGCCGTCCCCATCCGTTATCCTCGCCGCAGCCCTCCAGAACCGCGCCGTAGGTTTTCGGATCGATCGGCATCCGGTGCTCGTAGTAGCGCAGATGCAGCCCGCGCTCATCGATCTTCAGCGCCAGTTCCTGATTGAGCAGGACCGTGCCGTAGACGTTCCCCAAAATGGGCAGCATGACCTTGCCATTGTGCAGGCAGGCTGATTTGGAAGCGGCCGGGTGCCAGTCGATATCGAAGTACTCAGCGAATTCCGAGCTCGGCCCGTTTTCGAGCACATCCAGCCACCACGGGTTCTCCGCGCTCGCGGCCATGTGATTCGGTACGATGTCCAGCACCAGCCCCATGCGGTAGTCATGCAGCCGCGCGACGAGGTCGTCGAAATCGTCCTCGGTCCCCAGTTCCGAATTCACGCGCATTACATTGGCCACATCATAGCCGTGGGAACTCCCCCTCCGGGCCGTGAAGCGCGGCGAGGCGTACACGTCGCTTACCCCCAGATCGTACAGGTAATCCACCAGTTCCCGCGCGTCGGGGAACCGGAATCCCAAATTGAACTGAAGGCGGTACGTCGCCGAAGGCACCCGCAGCGCAGCCGTGGCGCAACTGCTGCTGCGATTCTGAGTCCACGGCCCCAGAGATGCGGAGGCAGTGCGGGACGGACCCGAAGGCGGCGCCAGCGAGGT
>JAMCRM010000349.1 GCA_023380575.1 Acidobacteriota bacterium
GACGTTCACCGTCAGCAAGTGCAACGAGGAGCGCGGCACCAGGGACGATATCTCGATCTGGATCGATCTGTCCGAGGCGCAGGGGATCCTGGGCAAACCCGGCCGCATCAATGCCATCCTCGCGCTTAAGTGTCTTTGTGCCGGGAACGAGCTGGCCAACGTCCGGCGAGACGTCGCCTCCGTTCTGCCCGGGGCGCAGGTGATCGAGCAAGGATCCAAAGTGCTCACGCGCGCCGAGGCCAGGGACCGCGCCTCGCGGGAGGCTGCCGATGCCTTGGCGGCCGAGGTGCGAAACCGGCGGCAACTCCGCGACGAGCAGGAGAAATTCTCTTCCATCCTGGTGCCGCTGGTGCTTCTGGCCAGCGCGCTCTGGGTCGGCCTGGTCTTCTACGCCAATGTTCGGGAACGCCGCAGCGAGATCGGCATCCTGAGGGCCCTCGGCGCCCGGGCGCGCACAATCCTGCGCCTGTTTCTGACCAAAGCCTTGCTGATGGGCTTTACCGGCGGATTGGCCGGATACACCCTGGGCACCCTGGCCGGCCTGGGCCGGGAGGCGGAAACCTTGCTTTCCTTTCTGGATCCCCGGCTGCTGCTTCTGGCTTGCTGCACTGCGGTGGTTCTGTCATTAGCCGCCAGTTGGGCGCCCGCATATTACGCGGCTCAGCAGGATCCGGCGGAAGTGTTGAGGGAAGAGTGACCGTATGCTGCGGCTCGAGAAAGTGGTCAAGACCTATTCCAAAGGCAGCCGGCGGATTACAGCGTTGGCGCCCATCGACCTCACGGTCCGCCCAGGCCAGTTCGTTGCCGTGCAAGGGCCCAGCGGTAGCGGCAAGACGACCTGCCTCCTGATTGCGGGCGGATTGCTGCACCCCGACTCGGGCAAGGTTCTGCTCGGCGGCCACGACCTCTACGCCATGACGCGCAACCAACTTGCCGCTTTCCGGTCGCAAAGCATCGGGTTCGTGTTTCAGCAATATCACCTCATCCCCTATCTGAGCGTGCTGGAGAATATCCTCGCTCCGGAAGCTGCACGGGGAAAGACCAACGGCAATGCCCGGGGCCGGGAGCTTGCCGTGCAGTTCGGCCTCGAGCACCGGCTCGACCACACTCCGGCCGAATTGAGTTCCGGGGAGAAGCAGCGCACGGCGCTGGCGCGAGCGCTCCTGTTCCGGCCGAAGGTCCTGCTGGCCGACGAAATCACAGGGAACCTGGACCTCGCGAACGCGCAAATCGTCCTGGGTTATCTCAGGGAATATGTCAAAACGGGAGGCTCGGTCCTCCTAGTGACACACGATCGTGAAATTGCGAGGCAGGCGGACCTCGTAGCGCATCTGCCTGGCTCCCAGGAACAGGGGGAGCCGCGATGAAGCTGCCGGTCATACCCGTTGTCCTGGCAATATTGATCACCGCAACACTGCCGCCATCAGCCGCGGCCGGTGACTGGCCGATGTGGCGTTATGACGCCGGACGGACCGCTTCCTCTCCGGAAGAACTGCCCGGGCGGCTTCATCCCCAATGGATCCGGCAGTATTCCCAGCGTGAGCCGGTCTGGGACGATGCCCTGAATCAGGACCTCATGCCGCTGGACCGGGTGTTCGAGCCCATCGTGCTGGGCGACACGTTGTACATCGGCTTCAACGACCGTGACAAGGTCGTGGCCCTGGACATACACACCGGGGCGCAGAAGTGGGCCTTCTATGCCGACGGGCCGGTCCGTCTCCCGCTGGCCGGAAGGGGCAACCGCCTTTACTTCACCAGCGACGACGGCTACCTCTATTGCCTTGACGCGGACACCGGCGCCCTGCGCTGGAAATTCCAGGGCGGACCAGCGGACCGGAAAATCCTGGGAAACAAGCGGCTCATTTCCAGTTGGCCCGCGCGGGGCGGCGTGGTGCTATACGGGGATGCCGTGTATTTCGCCGCCAGCATATGGCCGTTCATGGGCACTTTCATTTACGCCCTGGACGCAGAGACAGGCCGGATCGTCTGGCGCAACGAAGGCACCGGCGCGGACTACCAGAACCAGAGCACCCCGAGCGGCAGCTTGACAAGATCGTCGTCCGACTTCACGGTGTTGGCGACGTTGCCGTATTGGTGCGTCCAGTTGGCCGTGCCGGGCAGTGGGCCGTCCTTGCTCACCACCACTCCGGAGGGCGATGACCGGGCGCCCAGCTTCGGGCCGTCAGTGCTCGCAAGCAGCCGGGCAACGAAGGCCGGCCGCGCGTCGCGCGGAGGCAGCCAGATTTTGCCCCCGTAAGGCCGCACGGACCGGACCATCTTCTTCATGGAGTCGTTGTTGTCCCATCGATCGCCTCCCGCGAGCACGATCAGAGACGCCATGTACGGGGGCGCCGCGAATGTATCGGGAGTCCCTTGCAGCACGTGGACCCGCTTTCCCAGCAGCCCCCACGCGTCGAGCCGGCGACGTAACTCCGTCACCCTCTCCCCCCGCGGTTCCAATGCCACGATGTCCAGGTCCGAACCGAGCGCCAGGGCGGCGAGAAAATCCACGTCTCCGGCCCCGTACACGAGGGCGTACCCGTTTTTCACCCGGGTATGTTCGAGGATAGCGCGGGCCTGTTCAGCGGCTCCGGACGGGATTTGCGGGGCGGCATTGCGCTTCGGATATGTCTTTACGGGAGTGCGCTGGTTTCCGAAGGCGATCAGCTTGCCGTCCAGCGTCACGGCAATGAGCATGCCGTTAGCGGCCAGCAGCCGTTCGACCTTGCCCTCCACTTTTTGCACCCACGCCGTTTTCAGCGCCGGGATCTTCAGTTCGGGATCAGATAGAAGGTCGACGGCGGTGATCTGCCCGTTGCCACCCGCGTAGAGCCGTGAGCCGGCCCGGATCAGGTCGCCCGTCGCATCCACCTTCAGCGTGAACTGCGGCTTTGTGGGTTCCCGCGCGTCGCGGATGCCGATCGAGTCGCCGGACGTGTAGTAGACGCCCCCGCCCA
>JAMCRM010000350.1:0-1831 GCA_023380575.1 Acidobacteriota bacterium
GGGCTCCGGGGCTTCCGTGAGCCCGGGAAACTGTTTCTCGGCTTCCCGGAACTCGCGTGTGTGCACGCGCCGGCGCACTCCGCCGTGGTCCACGGGATAACGCAGGTGCAGCATCTCGTGAAAGACCACGTATTCGAGCGCCAGGCGGGGGAGTTTCGGATTATCGAACACGCGGCTGATGATGATGGCGTTGTGGGAGGGGTCAAAGTGCCCCAACATGCTGCGCGATATCCGCCGGCTCCAGCCCATCTGCGGACGGCCCAGCATGCCGTCGAAGTGCTCCGCATTGAGGCGGTCGAAAATTTCGTCCAGGTTGTAATGCGAGCCCTGCGGGCCGGAGAGGAACTTGCGCCCGCGGATTTGCCTGACCAGGTGCATCTGCCGCCGCACATCCTTACGGTTCAGGAACAGCCGGTAGCGGTGATTGAAAATGCGGGGAATGGGGCGGCGGAAGAGTTTCGCCAATAGGATGTACGCGAGGGCCTCCTGCACGGGTGCCGGGGCGCCCTCCAAGATGTCGGAGATGCGCACCTGTATATGTCCCTGTTCCAGCCGGATGAAGCTGTCGGCGTTGGCGAAGCGGCAAAACTCAACCTGTACGGCGGGAATGGCGGTGCGGGGCTTCAGTTCGTGAAAGACGCGCCTGTAGATTTCCTCCGGCGTCTCGAAAAACAGGGAACTCTGGGGCCCCGAAAGCATCTGAACCTGACTTTAGCATAGCGGTCCACCTTCCACGCGCTATGCGGCGCGCGTTCTGCTACGCTGGATTAAAAACTGAGAGGAACTTTGGCTAGAGCTAAAATAACCGCGCTCGGCTGCCATACACCGCCGCGCATTCTGACCAACCAGGATCTGGAGCAGATGGTCGAAACCAACAACGAATGGATCCTGGAGCGGACGGGCATTCGGGAACGCCACATTGCCGGACCCGAAACGGCCACCAGCGATATGGCCACCGAAGCGGCGCGGTGCGCGCTGTCGCAGCGCGGCATGGCGGCCACGGATCTGGATGCCATCCTGGTCTGCACCGTGACACCCGACATGATGTTCCCCTCCACGGCCTGCCTGGTGCAACACAACATCGGCGCGCACGGCGCGTGGGGCTTCGATCTCATAGCGGCCTGTTCGAGCTTCGTATTCGGCCTGACTACGGGGGCCTCGCTGGTAGCCTCGGGCACCCAGAAGAAAGTCCTGGTGGTCGGAGCGGATACGATGAGCCGCATCATCGACTACACCGACCGCGCTACCTGCATCCTGTTCGGCGACGGCGCCGGCGCCATGCTGTTGGAACCCGCCAACGAAGGCGAAGACGCCGGGTTCATCGACTTCCTGGGGGAAGTGGACGGATCGGGAGCCGAGTTCCTCAAGATGCCCGCGGGCGGCAGCCGCATGCCCGCTTCCGTGCAGACCGTCGAGCAACGGCTGCATTACGTTCACCAGGACGGGCAGCAGGTATTCAAATACGCCGTGCGGAAAATGTACGAGACCGTGCGCGATCTGCTGGCGCGCAACGGCCTCACCGGCAAAGACGTCTCCCTGCTGATTCCCCACCAGGCCAATAAACGCATCATCACGGCCGCGGCGGACCGGCTGGGAATCCCGCCGGAGCGGGTGGTCGCGCGGGTGTTCACCTCGGGCAGCACCGGGGCGCCGGTGCCGCACGAGAAAACCTGGGGTGCGCTCACGACGCGGAGTGCGGCGGCCTGCGCGCGTTTCGGCCTTGCCGTAGAGATGCAGGCAGGCGCCGTCCTCGGCGAGGATCGCGGCCCAGGCGTCGGCGTCGGCGCCGATCAGATTGCGCATGACGACGCGTCGACCATGGCGCGTCGTC
>JAMCRM010000350.1:1841-3823 GCA_023380575.1 Acidobacteriota bacterium
ATCCCGCCGGAGCGGGTGGTGATCAATATCGACCGGTTCGGCAACACCACCGCCGCCACCATCCCGCTGGCCACGCGCGATGCCATTGAGGAGAACCGCCTGAAGAAGGGCGACCTGGTGGTGTTCGCCGCCGTGGGCGCGGGCTACACGGTGGGCGCAAGTCTGTGGCGCTGGGCATACTAGCCGGTGGCAGCCGTGCTTAACCGCACTGAGGACCCGTTTATCCCGGACCCGGTTCGGGTATATGCTTGGGTGCATGATACGGCATCCTGAAACCGACGAAGAAGAGCACAGCGAGCTCGACTCGGTCACACTTTATACGTCCGAAACGATCGGGAGCGAGAATTCGGCCGATGATGTCCACGGCCTGCTCGAAAGAAAAGGGATCTTTTCCGTTGTTTCCCCTAAACCCTATGCGCCGCGCGTCAATGCGGTGACGGTGGCGCGTTCCGATTTTGAGGAGGCCCACCACCTGCTCGATGAAACGGAGCCCTGGCCCGAGGAATTTGTAGGACACCGGCCCGCTGCCGAACGCGACGTGGATGACGGAGCGTAACGGCCGCGGGCGTAGCCGGATGAACGCATCCCGCGGCTTCGCCTGTATTCTGCTCAACACCAAAGACCTGGTCACGTACGACCGCAAGCACAAGCGTGCCTGGAATGTGTTGTGAAAGTTCTATGCAACGCGGTGATGCCTCGGGCTGCCGCCCGATCCCCGTCAACGTGATTTTCAGCCCGGCATGGTGGAACCGCCGTTGCGGCATCTCCTTCGAGGAGCCTTTCTATCTCGATCCGGAAACGCGCATCCGGAACGACGTCCTCATGCGCAGGCGCCTCTACGAGGTTTTCGGGCTGGGCGCGCCGGACCCGCAGCCGCGCCCTGTTATCGGCTCGCGCCACATCGCCGGCGGCTACGTCATACCGGCCCTGCTGGGGGTCGCCATTCGTTTCTCATCGGACCAGGCGGCGTGGGCCATCCCGCGCGAACTCGACCGCGCTTCCGCCCTGGCCTTGCGTGTCCCCGAGATAGAGAATACGTGGCCTATGAGCGTGCTCATCGAGCAGATGAACGCGCTCGAAGCCCGTTTCGGTTATGTGACCGGAGACCTGAACACCGGCGGCATCTTCAACAACGCCGTGGAACTCCGCGGCAACGATCTCTTCCTGGACCTGGCGGAGGACCCGGAACTGGCCGATCATCTGTTCTCCGTGGTAGCGGAAACGCAGGTGCGGGTCAGCCGCTACCTGCGCGCCCGGACGGGTACGAGTTCCATCGCGGTGAACCGGTCGATTCTCGACGTGGATCCCGGCATCCACCTCGCGGCCAACTGTTCGGTGAGCATGATGTCGGCCAGGATGTACCAGAACCGGGTGCTGCGGCATGAAATGCACGCCGCCCGGGAGCTTGCACCTTACGGGATTCACCACTGCGGCGGCAACCTGCACAAGTACGCGGAGCCCTATAACCGGCTGGACCCGCGCTTCCTGGATGTGGGCTCCGGCTCGGACGTAGCGGCGTGCAGCCGGCTCTACCCGAAGGCGTTCCTCAATCTGCGCATGAATCCCGTGCACCTGCTTCAGTACACCGAAGACCAGGTTTACCGGGAGGCGCAGAATCTGCTGGGCGCCTGCGGGCGAACCGCAAATGTGGGGCTCTGCTGCATCAACATGGATGGCCTGACCCCGGACGCCAACGTGAAGGCGATGTTCCGGGCGGTGCGGGACTACGAAGGCGCCGGCGATTAGCGCCGGCGCCAGGCCTTATTGCGGCCGCTTGTACGCCGGGTTCGGTACCGGCACCAGCGCCGCAGATTCCTTCAGGAAGCCGTCGATCAGCGGGTTGAGCTCGGCGATCTTTTCCGGCATTTTGGACGCCACGTTATTGGTTTCCCCGAAGTCCGTTTTGACGTTGTACAACTCGAAACGGTCGGTCTGGTCCGGGTTGTCGCAGAATTGGCGGATCAGTTTCCAGTCGCCTTTGC
>JAMCRM010000351.1 GCA_023380575.1 Acidobacteriota bacterium
ACGCTGAAGACCAGAATGATCAGCACGCGCATGAAATCGAAGCCCTGAAGGAATCCGAAGTAGAAGACGATAATCACGCCGATGAAAACTTCCAGGAGCATCAGAAACTTGCCCTGGGTGGCGAGATAGGTCTTGCAGGTTTCGTAGATCAGTTCAGAGACTTCACGCATGGCAGCGTGCACGGGCATGTTGCGAAGCCGCACGAAAATGGCAAGTCCGAAAATAAAGCCGAGAGCACATACCAGCAGCCCGCCCATGAGCAGGCTGCGGCCGCCGATGCCACCGAGAAAGGTGGCCCGGTTCAGATCGGGCAGAACCAGATTGGCCTCGCCGCCGCCGTGGTGTTCCGCCTGGGCGAACAAAGGCGCGGCCAGCGCCATGAGCACAAGCAGCGTGAGGACGGTGCGCAGAATCGGCCTGATCCTTCGATTCCAGGCGGTGGCGAATGCCGGGAAACTACCGGCGGGACGCTCGACACAGAGTGTGTCCGTGGTCGGGAACATCGCGAAAAGCCTCCAGTTGAATGGGTCCTTGGCGCCTGCCGAGCCGGGCCTGCCGGCGGTCGCAAACGGGCACACTCGAAGGTTCGCCAAAGATACTGATTAAACCCCAGTATAAAAGAGATAACACTCGGAATTCAACGCGATGACGGCATCGTCTACATGATGGCACCTTGCCCCTTGGGCAGGTGTGAGCCGGTTCTCCACGCGGCGGTGTTTGGTTCAAACCGCCACGTGGTTCCCGGGATGGGTGCGCGGAAACAGACTCACTGCAACGCGGCGGCGAGTTCGCCGGTCTGCGCAAGCAGCGCCAGGCGGGCGCGCTCCAGCGCGTTCTGAGCCTCGTAGAACGCGATCCACTTGTTAGTCTCGGCGACGCGGGCCTGCTCCACTTCGGTGAGGGGCGTGCGCCCTTCCTGGAGGCGCGCAAGATAGATGGAGAGCTGGTCCCGTGCCACCTCCAGATCCAGGCGCGCGACTTCGGCGGCCGTTTGCGCGCGCGACACATTGCGGAATGCCTGCCGGGTATCGGCGGTCAGGCGGTTGCGCAGGTTGTTCATTTCGATACGGAAACGGGCGATGTCCGACTGCGTCTGGGCCACCTGGGCGCTGATGCCGGGGCCCGGCAGGATGGGCACCTGGAAGGAAACGCCGATCTGCCCGTTGTTGCGCTGGAACTTGCGGAAGAAGTCCCCGTAATTATTGAAGCGGGCGAAGAGAGCGTACTGCGCCACCAGGTCCACGCGGGGCCAGCGGGCGGCGCGCTGGCCGCGGACTTCCAGGTTCCTGGCGGCGATCTGCGATTCGAACTGGCGCAACTGCTTGTTGGCGGCAATGGCTTCCTCCACGGCCTGCTGTTCGCTTTCGGGCAGCGCCGGGGCGGCGCGCTCCTCCCCGGCGGGGCGCACGCGATCGTCGGCGCCGAAACCGAGGACCATGGCCAGCGCGGTTTCGGCGGCCGTCTGGTCGCTCTCCAGGTTCGCCGCCATCTGCCGCGCCTGTGCCAGGGTCAGGCGCGCCCGTTTGGCCTCAATGGCAAGCACGCGGCCCTCTTCCACCTGGCTGCTGATGGCGCCGAGCACCTTTTCCAGGCTTTCCGCTTCGCGCCGGGCGAGGCCGGAGATGCGTGCCGCGCGCTCCGCGTCGAGAAACAGCCCCGCGGCACGCCACGCGACTTCGTCCCGCTTGGCCGCCGCGCCGAAGCCCGCGCCGCGCGCCTCTTCCCGGCTCTGGGCGACCAGGTAGCTCTGCTGCCGGTTGTAGATGAACTGGGTGGCGCTGGCCTGGAAAACGGACGGCGCGGAGCCCTCGATGCTCATGGGAAACCCGTTGCTGTAGGCCAGGCCGCTGCCCGCCGTGATGCGGGGAATGAAGGGATCTTTGGCGCGCGTAGAGTCGTTCCACGGCTTCTCCTCGTCAAGCCGTGCAAGCGCGATATCCGGATTTTGTTTCAGAGCGGTGGTCACGGCTTGCCGCAGGGTCATGACCCTCACTTCGCCATGAAGCAGACAAAGGGGAAGAAGAAAGGCACAATACTTCCACATGAACCTATTGTAGAGGTCCGCGTGGCGGAAGGCTGTCGGAATCGAACCGACCAGCGGCGCTGAGGCCGCCCGATGGTTTTGAAGACCATGCGAGACACCAGCCCCGATAGCCTTCCGCACACATTATATCCGCTGGCCGGCGGCCAGCGCGGCTTTCAACAGCAAAACGCAACTGGCCCCGTGAGTAATACGGCCGTCATGCACCATGGCCAGGGCTTCGGAGAAAGGAACCCGATTGACATGAAGGGACTCGCCGGGCTGGGGAAGCCGGGCGCCCTGCCGGACCTGGCGGGCCATGAACAGGTGATTGCGGGAGGAGATCACCGTGGTAAAGGGGTCGATGGCGCCCATGTCGAGCCAGTCGGCGGACTCCAGGCCGGTTTCCTCGCGCAGTTCCCGTTGGGCAGCGTCGAGCGGGCTTTCGCCCGGTTCAATGCCGCCGGAGATCAACTCGATGGACGGGCGCGAGACGGCATATTTGTATTCGGTGACAAGGTAGACGGCGCCCTCGCGGTCCAGAGCCAGGATGGTGGCGCCGGCGCGCATGTCGATCACCCCGAAGGTGGCGGGGGAACCGTCGGGGCGGCGGACCGAATCCTCGCGAACGCGGATCCAGGGGTTGGCATACACCTCGCGCGTGGCGAGGAGGGCATAGGGGGTCTGGCTCATATGGGGAACTCCGACAATGGGCTCATTGAGAACGCGCCACAGCTCTCTTCGCCGGCACGATGACGTGGGAATTCGCAACGTCCGCGTTGGTTTTTTCTACGTCTACGTGTAAACCATTACAACACTTAGGATTAGGCGCAGAAATCGGGATTCGTATATCGAAAAATTCAACGCCGACACCCCGCGGCACTTTCCGGCACCGCCGCAAACGCTTGAAGATTAAGGGGTCCATAACTCTATATGGTGGCATGACGCGTGCCGAATAGAGGACGGAAAGGCACGACACACGATGACAGTGATCCTGGTTCTAGGCACGTTTCTGATTTTCATCCTGCTCGATTACATACTCAACCGCAAAAAACCCGTGCAGACCGGCACGCAGCCGGCGGCGGCGCCGGGGCGAGCATCGCGGCGTGCCTATATCGACGGGTTCCTGGTTCCCGATCGACTGGCCTATCACCCGGGGCACGGGTGGGTGGTGCGGGAGCGGCGCAACCTGCATCGGGTGGGGGTGGATGAGTTTGCCGCGGCCCTGGCCGGGCGCCTGGAAAAAATCGAATTGCCCAAGCCGGGGCAATGGGTGCGCCAGGGGCAGCGGGCGTTCGCGTTCTTCCGCCGGGGAGAGAGATGCGATGTGGTTTGCCCCACCGAAGGCGAAGTGGTGGAAATCAACAGCGATGTCGTCGCCGACCCTTCGCTGCTGCGCAAGGACCCTTACGGCGAAGGCTGGCTGATGACCCTGTACGTGCCCGACGAGGAAACCACTACCCGCAACATGGTTCCCAAACCCATGGTTGCAAGGTGGATGCAGGAGGCCGTGGAACGACTCTACGCGCGCCAAAAGCAACTGGCCGGAGCGGTGGCGGCGGATGGCGGC
>JAMCRM010000352.1:0-1834 GCA_023380575.1 Acidobacteriota bacterium
GGGCCTGGATCCAGCCGTAGACCGGCACGTCGAACAGCTTGCCTTTCTCCACGCTGTAGCGGATGCCATTGGCGAAAGGCGAATTGCCGATGTCTACCGCCCTGGCGATCACTTTGCCGTCCCACGGGATCGCCTTGGAACTCTGGTTCTCCTGCCAGTCCGAAAACCAGGGATTATCGGCGGTGTTGAAGATGTAGCCGATCAGCACCGGGTAATCCGGGTTATACATGGCGAAATACATTTGCGGGCGCGACTGGTCGGCCATCCACACCGTATAGCGGGAGGAGTGCGGGGTGGGGGGGAAGAACCTGTAGGCGTCGGACCACTCGGCCTCGCCGTAGTCCCGTCCCTTCCTGGGCGCCACTTTGGCAACCGACGCGTCCACGTAGTTCTTGCCGGGCTCCACGAAGGGCGGGCCGAAGGTGATGTGCTGCACCCACTGATAGGCGCGGTCGAAGAGCGTCATGTTCTCGACCGACTCTTCGATGTAGCCGACCGTCTCGTCCGCCGGCAGGGTGATGGCGCGCTCCACGCGATACTGGGTTTTGGGCATGTCAGCGCCGTAGTGGAGCGTGACACCGTCGGGCTGCTCGTCCACTTTGAACCGCTTCCATTCCACCGTGAGGGCTTCGCCGTGCCCGGAATTATTGAACGCCTGTTCGGCGCGCGAACTCGGTCCGTAATTCGGAAAAGTGAGGAAGTGGCCCATGTACCCGCTCATGAGATAGCGGCTATCCGGGCTGGACCCGTAGAGCTTGTCGTGTTTGGCTGGATCGAAGGTATACGGGTCGATGGCCTGGTAATGCGGAACCCGCATGGGGTTGATGCTCTTTTTCGGGTCCGGCGACTTAAAGCGGATCTCGCCGATGAAGCCGCCGCCGGGGAGCGTGCTCACCCGCATTTTGTCATTTTCAAGCACGAACGCGCGCCGGCCGTGCAGGGTATCTTCGTGGAACGAGGCATTCTGGCCGTAAAGCGCCAGGGCCAATAGCAGACCGCAGACTGTTTTCATACTCCGGCTATTTTATACGCGCTTGGCCGCGGTTTCCATCGCCGCCGCATCTTCCGCGCCGCGCCTGGGCAGCACGGCGATGGCCGCCGCGCCCAGCATGGCCAGGGTGAACACCGTGTAGAGCGGCAGCCGGTAATCGGGGGCGTGCTCGCGCAGCAGCGAAACGAAGTATGGAAACCACGTCTGGCCGATGGTATTGGCCGGCAGTATGATGGCCATGGCGCGCGCCAGCGTATTGACGCCGAACTGGCGCGCCGCCATGAGGGGAATCAGCATGTAGTCCGCCCCCATGGCGAAGCCGAACAGAATGGAGAAAGCCCAGGGCGTTTCCGGAGGAGCCACCATCAACAGCAGCGGAATGGTGGCCGCCACGATGAAATAGGTCACGAACATGACCCATTTCATGGCCAGGCGGTCGGCCAGCACGCCGATGACAATGCGGCCCACAATGCTGGAGCAGAGAATAATGATGTTGGCTTGAGACCACACCGCGTCGCGCACGGACTGGGCGGTAAACCCCTGGTCCTCAAACACGAACTTCATGTGGAAGTTGATGGCCCCGATGGATCCTATGGAGCAGAAACTACCGATCAGCAGCAGCCAGAACGGAGCTTTGCGCAGCAGATAGCCAAAGCTGCGCGGCTGGATGGAAGCCTGCGGGGGCGCCTCGGAGTCGCCGTCCGGAAACTGTCCCTTCTCGGAGGGCTTGTCGCGAATGGCGAACAGCGCAATGGGCCACGCCAGGAACATCAAGAGCGCGAACACCACCAGGGCGAAGCGGAAATCGGTGGCATGGGTGACCGCCTTTACCATCCACGAGCC
>JAMCRM010000352.1:1847-2812 GCA_023380575.1 Acidobacteriota bacterium
GACCTGGTGCGGGATGGGACCGGAGAGCAAATACCCCACCGTGTACAGGAACCAGAAAAAGTAGTAGGCTGTGAGGCCGCCCGACATGCGCGAGAAGCCCAGAAAGGCGAGGCACGTACAGCCCGTGCCGATGATGATGCTCTTGCGCGGGCTCAGCCGCGGCACGAGCACCGGGCCTACCCACAAGGTCAGGATGGCGGCGATGGGAAAACCCAGGGTGATCTGGCTGCGGGCCCAGCCGAAGTTCTTCTGGTAGTAATCGTAGAAGAACGGCATGTTGTAGTAGGGCAGCCCTACCGCAATGCCGAAGGTAATGAAAGTGGCGGCGGTAACCCACCAGCCGTAGAAGCGCTTGGGCTTCATTGATCGAGACACCCCCGGTTTTGGAATTCTCACATTACCACACACCGGGCGTGGGGTTGCCGCTTATGGATAGACCGGCTGCACGCGCATGCCGGCTTTGAGCGGCCGGTCCGTGGGCAGAGCGACGGAATCGCCGTCGGCAAGCCCGCGCACCACCTGCACGCGCGTCACGCTGGTGGTGCCGGTAACCACGTTCTGCCAGGCAAGAACGTCATCGCGCAGGACGTACACCCCCACGCCGGAGGACTCGCGGCGGAGCGTTTCCTTGGGGATGGTCAGGGCATTCGGCACCACGCTGGTGCGAATCTCGGCATTCACGTTGGTGCCAGGCAGCAACACGCCGCCGGGATTCCCGATAGTGCACACCACTTCCCCGACCTGGCGCGTGCCGAGGGCCTGGATCTCGGTCGGCTTGCGCTCCACCGTGCCCTCCCAGTTCCTGCCCGGCAGCGCATCCCAGGTAATGCTGACGGGCTGGCCCGCGGCTACGCTGCCGAGTTCCGGCTCGTCGACGAAAACCGTCACGCGGAGGCTGTCGATGCGGCCCACGTTGGCGATGAGCGCGCCGGGATCCACGTACGCGCCCGGGCGCACCGCAAGCC
>JAMCRM010000353.1 GCA_023380575.1 Acidobacteriota bacterium
GCCCGTGAACGCACATCGCTGTACAGCGGCTTTGTACAGGATGAAATCGCCCTGTGGGGTGATCGCGTCTCCCTGGCGCTGGGAACTAAGTTGGAGCACAACGCCTATACCGGAATGGAGATCGAGCCGGGAGTGCGGCTGGGATGGAACATCAGCCCGCACCAGTCCGTTTGGGCGGCGGTGTCGCGGGCCGTCCGCACACCCTCGCGCCGCGACCGGGACCTGTTGGGTCTCAACGTCGGCGTTCTGCCCAGTGAAAGCCTGCCCATGCCCGTTCCGTTCCCGGTTCAACTGGTGGTCAATGGCAATAAGGACCACCAGGATGAGGTACTGCTGGCCCATGAGATTGGCTACCGGGTGCAGCCCTCCCGGACGGTGTCCCTGGATTTTGCCGGTTTCTTTAACCGGTACCACAACGTGCAAGGCGAGTTCATCGAGACCCCGATTCTGCGGATGGCGCCGCAGCCTTATTTTTTACTGCCGGCTTACTTCGCCGCGGCGCTGAAGATGCATTCCTTCGGCGCCGAACTCGCTGCCTCCTGGGATGTGCTGCCGGCATGGAAGCTCTCGGCCGGGTATTCCTGGTTGAATATGAGTTGGGGCAAAGACCGGGAAGACTGCTGGCCGATGGAGGCGAGGGGAGCGGATCCCCACCACCAGTTCAACGTGCGATCCTACCTCGACCTGCCGCAACGCTTCTCTCTGGATGCAACAGCATCCTTCAGCGGGCGCGTGGCTCCCTACAGCGGGCCCGCGGAGGCACCCGTGCCCGCGTATCTGCGGACCGGCCTGCAGGTGACGCGCCGCTTCGCCAACGGGTTTGAAGTCAGCTTCGCGGCCGACGATTTGACTAACGGCCGGCACCTGGAGTACCAACCGGAGACCTTCGGACAGGGCTCCCTGATCGGCCGCAGCGCTTATGTGCGCGTGGCGTGGAGATCGCTGCAGTGATGGAAAGCCCGGTTGCCCGCAACACGGCGTCTGACGGGGGGTGCCGAACCGCAAGCATGACGGAGCGGAGCCGGGCGGGTATTCTTCCCATGATTGCGGCGGCCTTCTGGTTGTTGCTGGCCGTTCACCCCGCCCTGGCAGAGAATCCACAACCGGCCGCCCTCATCAAGGCCGCCCTGTTGTTCAATTTCGCCAAGTTTATCGAATGGGATTCATCTCCCGGGCCATTGACGCTCGGAGTTCTCGGCGATGACGGTTTCGCCGCGGTGCTCGAAGAGATTACGGAGGGCAAATCCGTAAACGGCCGTCCCGTGTTGGTCAAGCGCTTCTCGCGGGCCGAGGAGGCCCACGGCTCGAACCTGTTATTCATCGCCGATTCGCGGCAGAGCCAGTTACGAGAGGTGCTGGCCGCCATTGGGAATTGGAATACCGTGGCCGTTTCCGACATGCCCGAATTCGCCGCCCGCGGCGGCATGATCGGACTTTTCGAGGAAAACAGCCGATGGCGCTTCGAAGTGAACATGGCGGCCGTCCAGCGTGCTGGTATTCGCATTCACTCACAACTGCTACGGTTGGCCCGGATCATAGCCGGATCCGCTCCGCCGAAACACGCCTGATGCTACTGCAACCTATCTTCTCAGAGGGTCGTCCACCCATGGCGGCGTGGCCTCCATAAGACGGCCGAGTTCGGGTTCCAACTGCTCCATGCGGCACTTCATCTCCCAGGCGATCTCGCGATAGCTGAAATGCCCTTTGACGCCGCTGCGCAGTTTGGCCATGTATTCCGCCTCGGCGAAATCCATTTTGAACAGGAATCGGGAGCGTGCGCCGAACGGCAGCAGGTAGTGCGCTGCCGGCTCCGGCAGCGTGCGCATGGTATCGAGCGCCCCACATATCGCCTTCTCGTAGATAGAGGACGCGCCGCACTGGCCGATCAAATCGGGCGTTTCGTAGCCGAGCATGCCGGTATAGGCCTGGCGGAACTTCTGGCAGCGGCGGTGACGGTGCAGGTCGCGGTAGGCGCCCACGTCGATCACCATGTCATAGGCGTACAATCCGCTCCGGAATCCGGCCAGCAATTCGTCTCGCCGCGTGCGCGACTGCATGGCGGTATCGAGAACCTCGGCTCGCCGGGCCGCGCTCCACCCCAACGCAAGCTCGTACAACTCGCGAAAGGGCCGGCTGGTCACGGGGTAGAGCAGCGTGGCCACGATATCGGCCGGCGCCGATCCGGGTCGCAGCAGGTCCACGCGGGTGGGCGAACCCGCCGCGGTTGGAGGCAGATTCTGCGATGCCCACAAAGCCAGGTCCGCGCGCGCCCGGATAGCGTGCACGTCGGGGTCCGCATGGCGCGCCAGGGTGGGAGCCAGCGGTTCGCGCGGCGCATCCGGATACCAGACGCAGTCCGGTTCGGCGGCGCAGGCGGCCGCAATCTCCTCTCCCAACTCCCGCAATTCGAGATAATCGGAGGCGCATAGCCGGCGCACCTGCTTCTCCAGCGTGCGGATGCTGGCTACCTGCCCCACATTGGTGGGAATGCCCCAGAACAAGAGGTAGCGCGCCACGTCGAAAGCGCGGGCCGCTATATTGCGCTCGTACGCTTCCGCGGTCATGTCCTCGGGCCGGGGCAGGCGTGCGGCAAGGCAATCGAAAGCCAGCGCTTTCGCGGTCCGGTAGCCCTCCAGCAGGCCTTCCGCGGCGGCGCGGTAGCGCTCCGCGTCCGAGCCTTCCAGTTCCGGCGGAGTTACGAACCCCGAACGG
>JAMCRM010000354.1 GCA_023380575.1 Acidobacteriota bacterium
CGGCATCTGCCACACGGACCTCAAGAAGGTCGAACAGAACCTGCTGCCCGGGCCCCGCATCTTCGGACATGAGACCGCCGGTGTGGTAGTGCGCGCGGGTGAGGGCGTCACCAGCTTCCAGCCGGGTAATCGTGTTGTGGCGTTTCACCACATTCCGTGCAAAAGTTGCTTTTACTGCCGCCACCAACTCTACGCACAGTGCCCCACCTACAAGCGGGTGGGGATTACCGCGGGCTACGAGCCCGCGGGAGGCGGATTTTCGCAATACGTGCGGGTAATGGATTGGATCGTACGCAGCGGCGTGGAAAAGATTCCGGGCGGTGTGTCCTTTGAGCGGGCCAGTCTCGTCGAACCGATGAACACCTGTTTAAAGGCGGTGGTTGCGTGTGCGCCGGGACCTGAAGACCTCGTGTTGGTGATCGGGCAGGGGCCCATCGGGCTGATGTTCACGATGTTGGTAGGGCGGACGGGCGCTACGGTGGCGGCGACCGATACGATCAGGGGACGGCTGGAACTGGCGCGGACGTGCGGGGCCGCCCATGCGTGGGATCCCCGGGAGACCGATGTGGAAGCGGCGGTTCGGAAACTGACGGACGGCCGCGGGGCCGACTTGGTTATACTGGCGGCTTCGGTTCCTGGTATTGTGGAAAAGGCCATCCGATATTCACGTCCTGGAGCTCGTATCTTGTTGTTTGCGCAGACGTCCAACACCGAGCGGGTGGAGCTTTCGGGAGCGGACATCTGCGTCGGCGAGAGGGTCCTGTTTGGATGCTACAGCGCTTCGGTAGACCTGCAGCGGGAATCGGCGAACCTGGTTTTCAGCGGCGAACTGCCGCTCGAAAGCCTGATTTCTCATTGCCTGCCCCTGGTTAAAATCCGTTCAGGTTTCGATCTGGCGTTGCATCCTGGACCTAAATCGTTGAAAATAATCGTTCAGCCACAGAGGGTATCACAGTGAATAGCCAGATGATGGCTGCCGTGCTCTACGGGAAGGAACATCTGCGGGTGGAGCCGGTGGCAGTTCCGAAAGTTGACAAGGGAGACATCCTCGTAGGCGTTAGAGTGGCGCTGACTTGTGGAACCGACGTGAAGGTGTTCCGCCGCGGTTACCACGCGCGCATGATCGTGCCTCCGGCGGTGTTCGGGCACGAATTGGCAGGGGATGTAGTCGAGATTGGGGAGGGAGTAACGAATGTCGCGATAGGGCAGCGGGTGGTGGCGGCGAATTCGGCGCCCTGCGATGAATGTTTTTTCTGCCGCCGCGGGAAGCAGAATCTTTGCGAGGATCTGCTGTTCAACAACGGTGCTTATGCGCAGTACATTCGCATCCCCGCGCGCATCGTTGAAAAGAACACCTACGAGATACCGGACCACGTCAGTTACCAGGACGCCGCGCTGGTGGAACCGCTGGCGTGCGTGCTGCGCGGCGTAGATGAGACCGGCATCGAGCCGGGTGATACCGTGACGGTGATCGGGTTGGGTCCCATCGGCCTCATGTTCGTGCGCATTGCCAAGCTGTACGGGGCGCGAGTGATCGCCATAGGGCGGCGCCGCACCCAATTAGAGCGCGCCGAAGCCATGGGCGCGGCGGACCTGGTTTCCACGGAAATTTCGCCGGATGCGATCAGGCAAGTGCGTGCTCTGACGCGCGGCCGCGGCAGCGACGTCGTGGTCGAAGCCGTGGGCAACCCCGAGACATGGCAGTGGGCGGTGGATATGGTGCGGCGCGGCGGCACCGTGAACTTCTTCGGGGGTTGCCCAAGCGAAAGCCTCGTCAGCCTGGACACCAACCTGCTGCATTACTCCGAAATCACCTGTAAGGCGACCTTCCACCACACGCCGTTTCACTTCCAAAAAGCGCTGGAGGTGGTGGCCGCGGGCCACGTCACTTCACAGGATTTCATCAACCGGGAAGAGCCGTTGACGAACCTATTGGAAGTGATGCGCCACCTGATGAGTCATAATGGCCACCTGAAGACGGCCATCATTCCCTAGCGGCGGCGATGTATCTTTCGCCCAAGGATTACGTCCGCTCGCCCGCCGCGCTCCAGAGCACCTGCGGGTTGCGGGAAGCGGAAGATTATACCCGCTGGCTGGCCACTCACCACTACGAAAACTTCCACGTGGTGAGTTTTCTGCTGCCGCGGCGGTTGCACCAGGACTTCTATAACGTGTACGCCTACTGCCGCTGGGCGGACGACCTGGGCGATGAAATGGGCGACCCGGCGCAGAGCCTGCGCCTGCTCTCCTGGTGGGCGGAACTGCTGGACGCGATGTATGCGGGCAAGGCCTCGCACCCGGTCTTCGTGGCGCTGCGCGGCACCGTGGCGCGCTACCAGATTCCCCGCGAGCCTTTTGCCGACCTGATTCGCGCCTTCGTTCAGGACCAGACCGTCACGCGCTACCCCACGCGGGCCAGCCTGCTCGAATACTGCCGCTATTCGGCGAACCCCGTGGGGCGTCTGGTGCTGTACCTGTGCGGATACCGCGACGCCGAACGGCAGCGCCTTTCCGACGCCACGTGCAGCGCCTTGCAACTCGCCAATTTCTGGCAGGACGTGGCCGTGGATCTCGAAAAAGGCCGCGTGTACCTGCCGCTCGAAGACCTGGAGCAGAACGGCTGCCCGCTCGACGACGTGCTTCGGCTGCGCGCCACCCCGGCCTTCCGTGCCGCCATGCGGGACGCAGTGGCCTGGGCCCGCGAACTGTTCGAAGAGGGCCTGCCGCTGGCCGGCATGCTCCACGGCCGCCTTGCCGTGGATATCGACCTGTTCAGCCGCGGCGGCATGCGCGTGCTGGAAAAGATCGCGCGCCAGGACTATGATGTGCTTTCGCGCCGTCCCGCGGTTTCGAAGGGCGAGCGCGTCCTGCTGCTGGCCCGTTCGGTAGCCCGGCAGATTTTCCGATGAACGCCATCGAGCAGTCCTACGCCTATTGCCGGGGTGTGGCGCGCAGCCGCGCCAAAAACTTCTATTACTCCTTCATCCTGCTGGAGCCGGCCGGGCGCAACGCCATGTGCGCCATTTACGCCTTCATGCGCTACTGCGACGACTTGAGCGACGACCCAGGCGCCACGGCGGCTGCCATGGAACACTGGCGCGCCGCGCTGGATGAGGCGCTGGCGGGCCGCTTCGAAGGGCACCCGTGCTGGCCGGCGTTCCACGATACCGTGAAGCGCTACCGCATCCCCCACCGCTATTTTCACGAAATGATCGAGGGCGTCTCCTCGGACCTGGTCCCGCGCCGCTTCGAAACCTTCGACGAACTGTACCGCTACTGCTACCAGGTGGCTTCCGTGGTGGGGCTGACCACCATTCACATCTTCGGCTTCGACTCCCCGGAGGCCCTCCTGCTGGCGGAAAAATGCGGGGTGGCGTTCCAGTTGACCAACATCCTGCGGGATATCC
>JAMCRM010000355.1:0-1179 GCA_023380575.1 Acidobacteriota bacterium
ATTTCAATCCGGTACGGCAACCGCAACGCCTGCCGCATCTGAGCCAGGCGGCGCACCTTATCGAGTGCCCGCGGGATAAAGACCTGGCCGCCGAATCCCGGGTTGACACTCATGACTAGCACGTAATCCGCCAGTTCCAGCACATCCTCCAGGGTGCCCACCGGGGTGGAAGGGTTCAGCACCACTCCGGCCAGCGCGCCCTGCCGGCGAATGGAACGCAGGGTGCCGTCCAGGTGGGGACACACTTCCTGGTGCACCGACACCGAATCCGCCCCCGCGTTGATGAAAACGGGCGCGTAACGGTCCGGGTCCGTAATCATGAGATGAACGTCCAGATGCAGGCGGGTGATCTTGCGCACGGATTCGACAAGGGGAGGCCCGATAGTCAGGTTGGGCACGAAGTGGCCGTCCATCACGTCGAGGTGCAGCATGGTGGCCCCGCCACGCTCCACCAGGGCAATCTCTTCGGCCAGTCGCGTGAAGTCCGCGGCAAGTATTGAAGGAATAATTTCAACCATTTGCGGGCTAAATCGATTCTATCACAGCGGCGAAAAAACCATCCCCGGGGTCGCGGCCGGGGAGGCGGCGCAGGGTACGCTTCACAAGATCGGCAGGGAGGGCGGCGAGAACCCCTTCGTTTTCTTCCCACTCCAGCGAGCAGGTGGAGTACACCAGGCGCCCCCCAGGCGCGAGAGCGGCCAGAGCCTGATCGAGCAGCGCCGCCTGCGTGCGGTGCAGCAACTGGATGGCATCCGGCCGCAGGCGCCACTTGATTTCCGGATTGCGTCCCAGGGTGCCGGTCCCGGAACAGGGAGCGTCCAGCAGGATGCGGTCGAAACGGCGGCCGAAGGGGAGCGGACGGGTGCCGTCCAGAACCACCAGACCGGCATCCAGGGCGCGCAATTCCGCCAGCCGGTGCGGGTGAATATCGCAGGCGATGGCCCGCACCCCGGTCTCGAGCGCCTGCGCGGTTTTGTTGCCCGGCGCGGCGCACAAATCCAGATAGGTCTGGCCCGCTTCCAGCGCTAGCAGCGGCACAATCGCCTGTGAGCCGATGTCCTGGCGGCGGTAGGGGCCCGCATCGCCGCCGAGGAGGCGATAGCACCCGGCAATATCCGTAGCCTCCACCTGCCCGGGCGGCAGCGGGGCGCCCGCGGCCACGCGGCTGTAGGGCTCGGG
>JAMCRM010000355.1:1189-2592 GCA_023380575.1 Acidobacteriota bacterium
AGGAGGCCGGCGCGCGCGATGACAGCCGCCAACTCGGCTCCGTACTGCCGCTCCCACCGCTCCAACATCCAGGCCGGATGGGAAAGCGCGGTGGCGCGGTCCGGCCACTCCACAGGACTGCGATCGACTTTGCGCAACACCGCATTTATGAGGCCCGCGGCGGAGCGTTTACGGGCCCGCTTGGCCAATTCCACGCTTTCACCCACGGCGGCATGCGCCGGGATGCGGTCCAGGCAGCGCAACTGGTAAATCCCCATTCGCAGGACGATGCGGATCTCCGGATCGAGCCGTGTTGCCGGACGGCCCGCGTAATGGCCGATCAGGAAATCCAACTGCGCCTGGTAGCGCAACACGCCCAGCACCACTTCGGAGGCCAGGCCGGCATCGCGGGAATCCAGGCCGGTGCCTCGCGCCGAGAGGAGCTCCGCCGCCCAGGAGCCCTTGCGCTCCACGGCCAGGAGGATTTCGTATGCCAATGCTCTCGCGGGGGACACTGCGTCCATCTTCGCATGGGCCGCCCGGACGGCCCGCTATAATTGAATCAGTGGACCTCGAGAAAAGACTTCTGCGCAAGGTGGGGGAGGCGATTCATCGCTTCAAAATGATCCGGGACGGCGACCGCGTGGCCGTGGCGCTCTCTGGCGGCAAAGATTCCGCCACGCTGCTCGAAGCGTTGCGGTTGCTCGCCCGCTCGGCGCCCATCGAGTTCACGGTTTGCGCCTTCACCGTGGAGCAGGGCAAGTTCCTGCGCCCCATCGAGCCGCTGGCCGAATACCTGAAACAAAGCGGCGTGGATTGGACCTATTTCCGCGACGCGCCTTCGCTGAAGCTGCTCAAAGACCAGCCCGAACACGGCTGCGACCTGTGCAGCCGCTACCGGCGCAGGGCCGTCTACGAAGTGGTGTCCGGACTGGGCGCCAACGTCATCGCCTTCGGCCACACCGCCGACGATTTCTGCGAGGCGCTCTTCCGCAACATCATGTTTACGGGCAGGCTCACGGCATTGCCTCCCGTCACCCGCTCGCGCGACCGGCAGTTCCGGCTGATCCGGCCGCTGGTCTACGTGACCGAGGATCTCACCCGCGAGTATGCCGGGAGCAAGGGAATCCCGGTGATTCCCTGCGGGTGCTCCCAGAAGACCGGTACCGTGCGGCGCAGTTTGCGGGATATATTCGCGGATTTGGAGAGGCAATTCCCGCATCTGAAGGAAAACATTCTCTCGGCAATGGGCAACCTGGACACACACCGGTTGCTGGACCCGCGTTTCCTGGATCTGGGCGAGTCAGCGGCCCCGAAAACGGAACCGTTTCCAATCGTATCGGAATTGTAAGATTCACGGTTTTGTAACCATTCCTTAACTCGTCTGTGTTGACCCGGGCTGCGCCAGTTGATTAAATGAGCCT
>JAMCRM010000356.1 GCA_023380575.1 Acidobacteriota bacterium
GGCGTGCACCCGATCGGCGATGTGACCCGGTTCGAGAGTCCCGAGTTCCTCGGTCCCGCTGGCTGAGCCGCGCACATCCACCCCGCCCACCGCGCCCTCTTCACACAGGACCACGGTGCACCCGGTCAGCGCGTGGAAATCCGAAGCGTGCCCTACCCGGATCCCGGCAATGTCCGTAAGTCCTTTCATGGTTTACAGTTGTATGTTAGCATCGAGGTTCGGGGATCCAGCGCTTGCTTGACTTTCTGAAAGGACCCATTTCGGCTGTTCAGGACTTTTTTGTACTGACCGGGACGGCTCTTGCCAACGTGGTTCGCCGCCCGCGCTATACCTCGGACATTTTGCTGCAAATGGATCTGATCGGCGTCGGCAGCCTGCCCATTGTAGTCCTGACCGGTTTCTTCAGCGGCGCCGTGATGGCGCTGCAGCTTTCGAGGCCGCTCGTGCAGTACGGGCAGGTGGGCCGCACGGGCCAACTGGTATCCGTAACGCTGGTACGCGAACTCGGACCGGTGCTGACCGCGCTGATGGTGGCCGGGCGCAACTCCTCCGGCATTGCCAGCGAGCTCGGCTCCATGAAGGTAACCGAGCAGATCGACGCCATGCGCGCCCTGGGAACCGATCCCAACCAAAAACTGGTGATGCCGCGCATGACCGCCACCGCCATTATGCTGCCCCTGCTTACTATCATTGCGGATTTCATCGGCATGTTCGGCGGATGGCTGATCGGAAAGTTTGTGCTCAACCTGACCAGCCAGCAATACTGGACTTCGGTATGGCGGGCGCTGGATTGGAGCGACGTGGCGCAAGGGCTCTTGAAGCCGTTTATTTTCGCTTTCGTGATTTCGCTGGTGGGGTGCTATTACGGGCTCCGTACAACCGGGGGCACGCAGGGTGTGGGCCGCTCCACCACGCAGGCCGTGGTCGCCGCAAGCGTGCTCATCCTGGCGCTGGATTTCTTCTTTTCGAAGATTTTCGTCAGCCAGGCCGCGTCCTGATGCCCGCCGAACCGCTTAAATCCGTTCTACGGTTCGAGCATGTCGGCGTCACTTTCGACGGGGTGCCGGCCATCGCGGATATCTCGTTTGATGCGAGCCAGGGGGAAACGCGGGTGATTTTAGGAGCCGCCGGCAGCGGGAAAACGGTGTTGCTCAAAACGGCGCTCGGCTTGCTTAGGCCCGACACGGGTTCCGTGTTCGTGTTCGGGCAAGATATCGCGCGCATTCCGGAAAAGGAGTTGTTCGATATTCGCAGCCGGGTGGGTATGTTGTTCCAGGAGAGTGCCCTATTCGATTCGCTGAGCATCGAAGAGAACGTGGCGTATCCCCTCGTGAACCAGGCGGCCATCCACTGCCCGCCCGGCCAGGTACGGCCCAGGGTGGAAGAGGCCCTCAATTTCGTGGAACTCGGGGGCACCCTGGCGAAGTTCCCCAGCGAGCTTTCCGGCGGCATGCGCCGCCGCGCGGCCATCGCGCGCGCGGTGGTTACCCAGCCGCCGCTGGTGCTTTACGATTCCCCCACCGCCGGCCTGGATCCCATCACGGCCTACACCATTATTGCCCTCATCGTGAAGGAGCGCGACCTCAACAAGACCACTACCCTGATCGTCACGCACCGCTACCAGGACGGCAACCTGTTGGCGAATTTCCAGTACAATCCCGGCAACGGGCAGCTTGTGCCCGCTTCCGGCGCGGACCTGCGGACTACCTTCATGGTCATGCGGGAGGGTCACCTGATCTTCGAAGGCACCCAGGATGAATTGGAGGCATGCGAAGACCCTTACATATCGAAGTTTTACAAAACTCGGGATTAATTAATGTATGCCTGATCGAAGCAAGCTACGCTGGTCGCAACTCAAGGTAGGGATCATCGCCACTGCCGCCCTGGCCATCCTGGCGGTGCTGATCTTCCTGCTGACCTCGAGCGGCAGCATTTTTCAGCATAATGTAGTGCTTCGAACCTATATGGATGATGCCTCGGGCACCGCCACCAAAGCGCCCGTGCGGCTCAACGGCATCCTCATTGGCTACGTGGAGGATATCCGGCTTTCCGGTTCCAAAGACCCCAACCGCGCCGTGGAGTTCGTGCTTGCGATCCAAAGCCGGTATATTCGCGACATCCCGGAGGACTCCGTCGCTACCGTCACCGCCGCCAGCTTGCTGGGAGACAAGTTCATCAATATCACCAAGGGCAAGAGATCCCGCCCTATCCAGGCGGGCGGGGAACTGCGCGGCATGTCCCCCCAGGACATCCCCGAACTGATGGCCCAGAGCGCCAACCTGCTGAACACGCTGCAGAATATCGTCCGCCGCGTGGACAGCATGCTGGCCGGCATCGACCGCGGGGAGGGCAACCTGGGCAAGCTTCTCAAGGACGAGGAACTCTATACCCGCCTCAACGGCATGGCTTCGGAAGGCGAGAAACTGCTCACCGACGTCCGCCACGGCAAAGGCACGCTCAGCAAGCTGCTCTATGACGACGCCCTCTACCAGGAGATTCGCGCTCCCATCAAGCGCATCGATGCCATGCTGGCCGATATGCAGAGCGGCCAGGGCACGGCGGGCAAGCTCCTGCGCGACCCGGCCCTCTACAACGACGCGCAAAATTCGCTGCTGGAGCTGCGCCGCGTGGTGACGGATCTCAACGCCGGGCACGGGACGGCCGGTAAACTGCTCAAAGACGACCAGCTCTACCGGAGGATGAACCAGCTTGTGGTGCGTATCGACATGACCCTCGACAAGATGAACTCCGGCCAGGGCACGCTGGGACAGTTGCTCACCAATCCCCAGCTTTATCAATCGCTGAACGGGACCATGCGGGAGTTCCAGTCGCTTGCCAAGGACATCCGCTCCAATCCCAAGAGATTCCTCTCCATCAGGTTGACGCTGTTTTGAAAAGGCTGATTGTCAACGCCGACGATTTCGGCTTTACGCATGACGTCAACGCCGGCATCATCGAGGCGCACCGGAAAGGCATCCTGACCGCCGCTACCCTGATGGCCACTGGGGCTGCGTTCCCCGACGCCGTGGAACTGGCGCGCGAAAACCCCTCCCTGGACATCGGCTGCCACCTGGTGCTGGTCAACGCGCCATCGGCGCTCGATTCCGGACGCCCGCTGCCGCGGACCGTATCGGACCTGCTGAAACAGATCGTGGCGCGGCGCATGGATGTCTACGGCGAATTGCGCGCGCAAATCGAAAAGACCCTGGCGGCGGGTCTGTGCCCCACGCACCTGGATACCCACAAACACACCCACCTTTTCCCGCCTGTGCTGGAGGCCGTGGCGCGGCTGGGCCAGGAGTTCCGCATTCCCTGGGTGCGCCAGCCTTTCGATTTTCCCCTGACCGCGGCCGGCGTGCCGTGGACCAAACGCGTCACCAGCCGCGCGTTCGGCCTGGTGCGCCGCCGCTTCCAGGGCGTGCTGGCCCGCCATGGCTGCCGCAGCACGGACCACTTCGCGGGATTCCGGATCACCGGCCGTTTCCGCACGCCGGAACTGGTGGCGCTCATCGCCGCGCTGCCGGAGGGGTTGACCGAACTCATGTGCCACCCCGGCCGCTGTACGGAAGAACTCCTCCGGGCGCCCACGCGCCTCAAGGCAAGCCGGCAACAGGAACTGGATGCCCTGCTGGCACCGGCAACCCGCGGCGCGCTCACCCGGCACGGTGTGGAGCTGGCATCCTACCGCGCCTGATATGAGTTGCAGCATTGTTGAAACCCGGCCGCCGGCAGGGGTTTGGCGAAAAAATAGCCCTGCGCCTCGCCGCAGCCCGCTGCGCGCAGCACTTCGGCCTGCCGCGCGGTTTCGACCCCTTCCGCGACGGACGCCATGCCCAGGCTCGCCGCTATCCGTTTCTTCCAGGATGGGGATGAAGGCACCCGGAGAAACCACCCCGAGATCTGCCGCGTGCCACCTCAACAGGGCTTCGGCGCCGCTGCCACCAGGAAAAGATCCCCGTCCGGCGGCGCTTCCGCCATCGCTTCCCTGATCGCCCGGATGCCTTCGGCTCTTCCCGGCAGCGCCTTGAACGCATCCCCCAGCATCTGGCGGGCCCTTCCCAGGTCTTTTTCGAAGGTGGCAAACTCGCCCGCGGCCGCCTGCCGCTCCCGCGCGCACTCCTGCTCGATGAACCGCACGGTATCCGCCAGGGAATGTTTCAACGCCAGCATATCCTGCATCATAGCGGCCCTTTTGAGCGAGCCCTGAATCTGCCGCAGGCGGGAAACCGAACGCTGGTTACCGCTCGCCAGAACCATCAATGCCTGGTTCAGCATGCCCAGGATGTGCTGCATCTCGGCGGTGGTGGTTGCCCGTTGGTTCACCGCCGCGTATCCGGCTAGGGTATGGGATGCCGCCTCGACCGCCTCCAGCGCCGTCTGCGGCTCCCATTCCCACTGGAAAGGCTCCCGCGCCGCAGCAAGCTGGATAACGACTCCCTCCAGGCCGGCGTGTCCGGCTCCGCTGTGCCGGGCCTCCCGGCGTTCAGGTATTTCCGTATGGAAATCATGGCGGCCCTACTCTCTTCTCGGATGGCCGGCGGGAAAGTTTGCGGGTTGCCAGGATCGCCCCTGGGGGTAATATAGGGGTGTGGAAATGGAAGCGCTGCGAGGGGTAATACCCGCGCTGGTGACACCGTTCCGGCCCGACGAGCGGATCAACTTCGGCGCGTGGCAGAAAATTATCGACGTTTTGATCGCCAACGGCGTGGATGGCCTGTTCGCCCTGGGGTGGGAGGGAGAGTTTTACGCCCTGGAAGCGGAAGAGCGTACGGTGGCCTTGCGCTTCTGCCTGCAGTATGTGGCCGGGCGCGTTCCGGTTTACGGTAATGTGGGAGCGTCCACCACCCGCGAGAGCGTCAAGCTGGCGCAGCACGCCGAATCCGAGGGGGTCTCTTTCCTGGTGGTGACCACGCCCGGCCCCGCACAGCCCACGGCCGACGAACTGGTGGACCACTATAGCGAAATCTGCCGCGCCGTGCGCACCCCCACTCTGGCCTGTAACCTTCCTGAACTCTCCGGCGTGGACCTGACCCCGGGGGTGGCGGCGCGGGTGGCCCGTTCGTGCGAAAACTTCGCCGGCATCATCGATCCCGGCCGGGACGGGCGCCTCGCCGAACTGATCGCCATTGCCAGGGAGCAGCCTTTCGCCGTCTTCAGCAGCGTGGAAGACGGCATGCTGGAGGGATTGGAGATGGGGGCCAGGGGAGTTGTGACGGGCTGTGCCAACTTCGCTCCGCGCTTGTTCGTGGAACTGTATCAGGCTTTCCGCGCCGGCCAGGCGGAGCAGGCCGGGCGCCTGGCATCCCTCGCGGCGGAGTGCGGGGGAGTGCTGCGGCTGCATACCTTTCCGGCGGTGCTCAAAGAGGCCATGGGCCTGGCCGGGCTGCCCGCCGGGCCCTGCCGCAAGCCAGTGGCATCCATGCCCTCGGAAGCGCTCCATCAACTGCGCGCCATGCTCGACAAATTGAAAGAGCGGAACTGGTTGCCGCCGATTATCGCGGCCATGAAGGCCTGACGCCGCCGTCCGCGCTCCCTTCGACAAAGCGAGGTTTCGCCGCCATGCATACAAACCGGCTTGCTCTTGAAAAGAGCCCGTACCTCCTGCAACACGCCCACAATCCCGTGGATTGGTACCCCTGGGGCCCCGAGGCCTTTGAAAAGGCCCGTCGTGAGAACAAGCCCATTTTCCTCTCCGTGGGCTATTCGACGTGCCATTGGTGCCACGTGATGGAGCGCGAATCGTTCGAAAACGAGCGCATCGCCGGCCTTCTGAACGGCGCCTTCGTGCCGGTCAAGGTGGACCGCGAAGAGCGCCCCGACGTCGATCGCGTCTACATGACCTTCGTGCAGGCTTCCACAGGGGGCGGCGGCTGGCCCATGTCCGTGTGGCTTACGCCGGACCTCAAGCCGTTCTTCGGGGGCACCTATTTCCCGCCGGAAGATCGTTACGGCATGCCTGGCTTCCGTCGAGTTTTGGTCGCGGTTTCGGAGGCATATCAGCAACGTCGCGATGAGGTTGAACAGCAAGGCAAAGCAATTGC
>JAMCRM010000357.1 GCA_023380575.1 Acidobacteriota bacterium
GCGCCGCAGCCAAACCAACGCCGCTATGTTTGCGCGAAAGGCGCGCCGGATGCCTTGAAAGCCCACCACCGGGAGGTCAACAGAGCGCTTTCCCCCAGGAGTGACGTAGGATTGGCGCCCGCGCAATTCGCCGAACAACTCGGCGGCGGTATCGCGGAACCGGATACGCCTCGGGTCACCCGCCACCACGGCGCACTCCTCAGGCCGCAGAAGCCAGCTTTCGTTATCCGAAATGTAGGTGAAACCGGCGCGGGCGCATGTGTATGCCAGGCAACTCTTGCCCGCGCCGGAATCGCCGCAAAGCAAAATGCCGCGTCCACCCGATTCCACGCAAGCGGCATGCACCGGCGTGACACAAGATTGCGTGAGGAGGTGGAATACGGCCGCCTCCAGGAACTGGCCGCGCACGAATTCAGGATCGGCGAAAGCGCCAGATCTCAAATTAACAAACGCAAAATTTCCGCGGCGGTCGCAAACGGCGAAATTGTGCGGGTCCGCCGCGATGATCATGAGATTCCTTTGTGCCCGGAACACCGGCGGCGGTGGCATGCCGCCCGGCTCCACAACCACATGCAACTCCAGCAACGGCTTTGAGTAAGCGGGCGGCACATCGCCCCAGCTCGAGCGTACCGATTCCAGCACGGCGGCACAGTTAGACCGCACGGACAGGGGAAACCCCAGGGGATAGTAGCGCCCCTCGAGCGGTAGTAAGATCCCATGTTGCAGTGGATCCCGCATGAAACTAATTTACCGCGCACGTCAAGTTAGGGTGTACACTTTGGACAGATATGCGGGTGGCCATCGTACATTACTGGCTGCTGGACCGCCGCGGGGGGGAAGCCGTTCTGGATGGGCTCTGCCGGCTGTTTCCAGAAGCCGATGTGTTTACTTTGTTCTACAATCCCGGACGAGTGAGTGAAACCATTCGTTCGCACAGGGTTACCACATCATTTCTGAACCCGGCACGGCGCTGGCACCGGTCGCTGCTGCCGCTGATGCCGCTGGCCCTCGAACAGTTCGATTTGCGCGGATACGACCTGGTCATTAGCAGCGAATCGGGGCCCGCCAAGGGTGTCCTGGTGCCCTCCGGAGCGCACCACGTGTGCTATTGCCACAGCCCCATGAGGTACTTGTGGGATCTCTATCCGGCCTACGTTCGGGAATGGAGTCCCCTGTGGACACGGCCGCTTACAGCCGTGTTCGCCAACTGGCTGCGCCTGTGGGACTATGCAACGGCGGCGCGCGTGGACCGCTTTATCGCAAACAGCCGCAATGTGCAGCGCCGCATCTGGCGGAGTTACCGGCGCGACGCCGAAGTTATTTATCCTCCCGTGGATACGGATCGGTTCTTCTGGCAGGAGCCCGACGATTACTTTCTGACGGTATCCCAGTTAGTGGCGTATAAACGGCTGGACACCGCCGTTCGTGTCTTTACCTCTACCGGCCGCAAGCTGCTGGTCGTGGGTGAAGGCCCGGAATATAAGTCTCTCAGATCCATGGCCGGACGCAATGTTATCTTTTGCGGGCGCGTTCCGGATAAGGAACTTACCCTTCTCTATGCCCGCTCCCGAGCGCTGGTGGTGCCAGGCGAGGAAGATTTCGGGATTACCCCCGTCGAAGCTCTCGCCAGCGGCAAGCCGGTCATTGCCTGCGGACAGGGAGGCGTGCTGGAGAGCGTGCCGGTGCGGGACCCCATCGGCGGCGTGCTCTACCAAGGCTCCGGCGAAGCGGGACTTGCCGGAGCCCTCCATTCCTTCGAACGCATCGAACACCTGATCCGCCCCACTGAACTGCGCGCCAGCGCGGCCCGCTTCTCAACCGCTCGATTCCTGGCGGAAATGCGCGAGGCGCTCGAATTACCACGCATCGCGTCCAGTCAGGACCAGCGGGATGGTACGTGCCAAAATGCGCACGTACATGCCTAAGGAACGCCGCCGCACGAACTCCAAATCGAGTTCCCGGCGTTCCGCATAGCTGAGACGGCCACGACCGGACACCTGCCAGAGGCCGGTAATGCCCGGCCTGGCCCACAATATTTCGTGCGCCGCGTCGCCGTAGTGCCGGCTTAGTTCCGCAAACGTCAACGGCCGAGGGCCCACAAGGGACATGTCACCCCGTATCACGTGGACCAGTTGCGGCAATTCATCGATCGAGTAACGCCGGCACCAGTGCGCAAAACGGCTGGTCACTCGCGGATCCGCGGCGCGCTTCGGCTCCTCGCCGGCGCGATCTTCCGGCGGAAGATACTCGATCCATCCCGGCGTTGATTGCGAAGGCGCCCTCGGCCACATGGTGCGAAACTTCCACACGAACAGCGGTGAGCCGTGTTGGCCCGCGCGCGCATGTGCTACCAGGGGAGCCCTTCGGGAGAGCATAAAAATGGCTGCGGCGCAGCCGGCCAATAACGGGAACAGAGCCAGCGTCAGCAGAAACGCCATGACGCGCTCGCAGGCGTTCCACACTATCCACCCCGTGGATTCGCAGGGAATTTCGGGGCGCAGCGGATAAGTCTGGGTAGACATAGGAGAGAGTCAGCAGGTAACCGGCTCGCTGGCCAGTAACTGGGCGTCCACCTTGGGCTTGAGCGGGCGGAACACGCTGCGGCCGGCTTTATTGAGCCAGATTTCGAAGGGGAAGCCGTAAACGTCGTGGTCCAGGCGCCAGCGCGCCGGAGCGCCCAGGGCCTGGTGCACGGTCCGCGTAAACCGGTCACGGCGGTGGATAGAGAGCGGCTCGCGATCGAACGCCATCCGCAGGTACTCGCGCATGGTCTGCAAGCGCCGGTGCTTCCGCCCG
>JAMCRM010000358.1:0-1761 GCA_023380575.1 Acidobacteriota bacterium
AGTACGGCGCGGGTTTCGGTCTTGAAGGCGGCTTCGGTGTACTTCAGGTGCTGAAAGCGGTCGGCTTCCATGGCAAGGATCGGCTCCAGGTCCTCTTTGGAAAAGGTAGTGTGATAGACGGTGCGGTCGTCGCTGGTGTTGGCGTTGGAAGCGGCGCCGGCCGTTTTCAGGACCTCCTGGTATCTCGCGGTCGGATATTTCCCGGTGCCGCGGAACATCATGTGCTCGAACAGGTGGGCAAAGCCGGTTTTGCCCGGCTCGACCTCATTGCGGGAACCGGTCTGGACCACGATGTACAGCGCGACAATGTTGGGGTACCCGGTGGGAATCGTAATCAGCCGCAAACCGTTCGGTAGATCTTCCTGAACGTATTGGTACGGAAAGATCTTTGCAGGCAGCTTGCGGGCCTCTTTGCCACGGCCGGGGGAAAACACGGCGGCGGCGAGGGAGAGAAAAACGGTTAACGTGTGCAGCATTTTCTTGGCGGGAAGCGCGGATACTTTAACACAGTGCTACTCTTCTCAAGATAGCAGAATGCTGCGTTTACCGCCGCACGGCCGAAAACGGGCCGCGCGCCTCTTCCAGCCTGACGGCGGCTTCGAGGATCAACTCCTCTTCGAACGGACGGCCCACCAGTTGCACACCCACGGGCAGCCCCTCTTCGGACAAGCCGAACGGGATCGCGACCGCGGGCAGTCCCAGCAGGTTGGCCAGGGTTGCCGGCATCATCGCCTGGAACAGGCCGATCGATTTGCCGTCGCCGGTCCAGCGCCGCGCACGGTGCCGGAAGGCGGGGATGGCGCAGACCGGTAAAAGCAGGATGGGGATTTCCTCCATGCGGCGCAAGAGGGCGGCACGCATGGCATCGCGCGCGGCGAGGTTCTCCATCACCTCTTCGGCTGTGGGCGCCGGAGTTTCGAGAGCGGCGCGCAGGTTCTCCATGCTGGTCCAGTGGGCATCGCTTTCGCGGCCTGCCACGATGCGGTGGAGGAAAGGCGCGGGTAAGCGGCCGAACAGAAACCACCAGATATTCGGCGCGCGTTGCAGGCCCGGCGGTTCGAACGGTTCGGCCGGGATCCCGATGTCGCCAAGCGCCTGTGCAGCCTTTTGGACGGTCTGCCGGATGGCGGGCTGCACCGGGACATCGTAGAACTGCTCCATCACGCCGACGCGCAGGTCCTTGGCCTCCGGGGTTTGCACGGGAACCGGAGCGGAGAACGGATCCTGGCTGTCGTAGCCCGCGAGGGCTGGGAAGAGCATGCGCACATCCTGGGCGGAACGCGCCAGCGGGCCGGCCACGGAGAGCAAACCCGAAGGGTGGGAAATGGCGGGAAAGTGGCCCGCCGCGGAGATGCGACCCGGCGTGGGTTTGAGCCCGGCGATGCCGCAGAAATGCGCCGGCACGCGAATGGAACCGCCGCCGTCGCTGCCCAACCCTCCCGCTGAGCAGAATGAGGCGATGGCCGCCGCCTCGCCGCCGCTCGATCCTCCCGCCGTGCGCTCGGGATCCCAGGGGTTGTTTGTGCGCCCGGTGATGAAGTTGTCGGTTTCGTAGCTGGAGAGGAACTCGGGGCAGTTCGTCTTACCCAGGAGAATGGCGCCGGCCTCGCGAAGACGGCAGACCGCGCCGGCATCGGCCTTCGCCCGGTGCCCCAGGCGCAAGCGGCTTCCACATACGAACGACAGGAGACCGGACGCCATGAGTGATTTCGGGACCGTGAACCTTGACGCGCTCGCCGACGTGCTGCTGGACAGGTTGCA
>JAMCRM010000358.1:1771-2796 GCA_023380575.1 Acidobacteriota bacterium
TCGAAACTATCTTTGATGGTAACCGGCACGCCGTGGAGCAGCCCCAGGCAGGCCTCGTGCATGACTTCGGCCTCCGCCCGTTTGGCCGCCGCCAGCGCTTCTTCCGCCATCACCGCCACAAATGCGTTGATGCGAGGGTTTTCCAGTTCGATCTGCCGCAGGTGAGTTTCCACCAGTTCGACGGGCGAAACCTCGCGTTCTCGCACCATCGTTGCCATCAGGCAAAGGGAGGAACGGTAAGGCACATCTTCAACCTAGCACGCCCGGCGCCCTTCGCACCGCCTCCAGTTTCTGCGCTCCGTTCTCGTGACCGTTTGCGCCGGCAACGCCCGCTACCAGGCAACGGATGTCTTCCGTGCTGCGGTCCCGGTCCTGGCCGTCCAGATACTGCGCCAGCCCGTAGCCCAGCAGCGCCAGTTGAATGCGATTTCTGCCCGTCTGGTGCATCAGCCGCGACATATAGACTTTCAGCGTCCCCTCGGTGATGCGCAACCGGTGCGCGATCTGTTTATACGGCAGTCCCTGGCCCAGCAGCAAGACAATCTGATGCTGCCGCGGCGAAAGGCGTACCTCGCCGATGCGCATCTGCTCCATCCTCGGCGGCGGAATCTCCTTTATGCTGAGCTTCGTCTGCAACCTGTCCAGCAGCACGTCGGCGAGCGCGTCAAGGTTCACGGTCCCGAAATCACTCATGGCGTCCGGTCTCCTGTCGTTCGTATGTGGAACGTGACCTTCTGCACGTTGCGCTCCAAAGCACCTGTTGAAAGCGTGCGAGTTAACCTCGGTTGCGTGCGCGCTTAACGTGCGGAAATGTTCAGAATTGAGATTCTGTTTCGCAATGAGACAAGAGCGGGAGCGAAGCCGGCGGCTACACTGGAATTTGGATCGACGATGAACTTGCGAAAAGTGCTGCCCGCGGTTGTCCTATTCGCCGCCCTGAGTGGCGACGCCGCTTCCCCGCGGCTTTCTCCTCCGAAACTTCGACTGAGCGATCGCATTCAACCCACCGGTTACGCGCTCGAAAT
>JAMCRM010000358.1:2876-4399 GCA_023380575.1 Acidobacteriota bacterium
GGCTGCTGGAGCCCTCGCCCGTCATCTGGCTCAATGCCCGCGACCTCAAGGTGAAATCGACGTCCGTCGAGGCCGGTGGCAACAAGATTCCGGCGCGCGTGGTTCCGGGAGGTGAGGATTTTCTGGGCCTTGAAACCGGGGCGCCGGTGCCGGCGGGTCCGGCCAAAATCCATATTGCCTACGAGGGAAAGCTTTCGGCTAACGGCAGCGAAGGGCTGTTTGTGAACAAACTCGCCAACGACGCCTACGTGTTCAGCCAGTTCGAACCGACGGCGGCGCGGGAGGCGTTCCCCTGTTTCGACCAGCCGCAGTTCAAAACACCCTGGCAACTCACGCTGCGCATTCCCAAGGAGGACTCGGCATTCTCGAACACTCCGGTCCTTTCCGAAAGCGCCGGCGCCCGCGGTCTGAAGACGGTGAAGTTCGAGCGGAGCAAGCCGCTTCCCAGTTACCTGGTGGCGCTCGCGGTGGGTCCGCTGGAAGTGGTCAACGCGGGCACCGCCGGAAGCGGGCATACGCCGGTCCGCATCATCACGCCCAAGGGATATACCGCGGAGGCGGCTTATGCCGCGGAGGTCACGCCCAAAATCCTCACCATGCTCGAAGACTACTTCGGCATCCCCTACCCGTATCAAAAGCTGGATAACGTCGCCATGCCGCTGGTTTTCGGCTTCGGTGCGATGGAGAACGCGGGGCTGGTAACCTATGCCCAGACGATCATCCTGGCCGGGCGGCAGGAGGACACCGTGGAATTCCGGCGCCGGTACGCCGTGGTCTGTGCGCACGAACTCGCGCACCAGTGGTTCGGGGACCTGGTGACACCGCAGTGGTGGAACGACATCTGGCTCAACGAATCCTTCGCCACCTGGATGGAGCAGAAGATCGTGAACCAGTGGAAGCCGGCATGGGGCGTGCTGGATTCCGGCATCATGGCGAGCGAGGCTGCCATGACCACGGACAGCCTGATTTCGGCGCGCGAAATTCGCCAGCCCGTCGTCTCGGAAAACGATATCGCCAACGCCTTCGATACCATCACCTATGAGAAGGGCGCGGCGGTAATCCGGATGTTCGACGACTGGATCGGCCCGGACAAGTTCCGGCAGGGCGTTCGTCTCTACCTGCGCCAGCACGCCTATGGCAACGCCACCGCGGCGGATTTCCTTTCGGCGATCAGCCAGGAGGCGGGCGTGGATGTCGCCGCGGCGTTCTCCACCTTTCTGGATCAGACGGGCGTGCCGCTCGTAATGATGTCACTGAAATGCGATTCCGGCGGACCGCGGCTCGGACTCTCACAGGCAGCAGCGCTATCTTCCCCTCGGCTCGCAAGGTTCCCCCGCGCGCACCTGGCAGATCCCGGTGTGCGTGGCTTACTCGGCCGGAGGGGTGCGCGGGCGGGATTGCACGCTGCTGACCCGGCAGTCGCAGGAAATGGCGCTCTCGACGAAAAGTTGCCCGGACTGGTTGCTGGGTAATGCGGGCTCCGCGGGCTACTACCGGGTGCTCTACATGGACGGCCTGGAAAA
>JAMCRM010000359.1 GCA_023380575.1 Acidobacteriota bacterium
GACGAGAAAACGTTAGATAGTCCGGCGATGGAGAGACTTCGCGAGGAATTGCTTGATACCCTAGACGAAGAGCTCGAGCTTGAGCTCGAAGATGAAACCCTTGTGTTTCCGGCTGGTGGCGAGCATCCAAACATCGTTGAATCGGCTAGTGCCTTACCGCGCAGGGTTTACTTCACCGAGTTGATTCGACTGCAGCGTGAACTGGTCAAGTTACAAGACTGGGTTGTCGCGCATAAATTCCGCCTTGTGGTTGTCTTTGAAGGACGCGATGCGGCAGGTAAAGGCGGCGTCCCCGGCGCTCATGCGCATGGCTACCCCGTAGGTAGAGAACTGGTCGTAGATGGCGTTGAGTTGGGCGGAGGCGTCGGAGCGGTCGCGTGTTTGTGTAAAATTGAGGGCCGCGCAGCCCTGGGCCGGCCGCATGCCAACGTACTCCCGGACGAAAACGGGTCCCGGGGTGTAGCGCCGCACCAGCATGTTGACGCCGTAGCCGGGGGAATACCAGGAGCCTTCGCGGAAGCCGGTCATCATGAGCATCTGGTTGGGCTCGGTGAAGGTGGGGAGTTGGGCGTCGCCGCCGGTGATACGGATCTGGCCGTCCGGCGAAACGATCTCCCAGGCGGAGCGGGTGTCCACGGGGGCCATGCGGAAAAGACCGCCGGTGGCATTCCAGCCGGTGGGGTAGTCCAGGCTGAAGGCGTTTTCCCGCGGATCCTGAAACCGGGTATAGGCGATCGAAGGCGCCTGTGTCTTGCCCTCGGGCGCGCCGGTAGCGCGGAATGAGCTCAGAATCCGGAAAAAGGTTTCTTCATTACGGCGGTAAGCGGTTTCGGGTGCCGCCGTCACATAGAGATAGCCTGCGCTTCCACGCGGGCTATTCACCCACGTAAAAGTAGCCAGGGCCACCCGCCCGGGGCTTCGGCCGAGAGCGCGGAGGGCGGTCGCTCCCAAGGGTTGCGCGCCGCCCCACAGCATACCGGGGGCGCCGGCGGCCGCCAGCCGGGCCAGCACCGCGGATGCGCCGCGCGGGTCAATACCGCCGAGGGCGAAAACCGGCCAGATGGTGACCTGCTCCCGGGCCGGTCCCTGCGCGTTCACGCGTCCGGAGGCGGCGTCGAAAGCAACATTCCAGCCGCGCGGCACTTGCATGCGGAAGCCGTGGGGATCCTGGTGGGTGATCCACGCCGAAGTCTGGGAAGACGCGCACCCCAAGAAGCAGAGCAGGGCGGCGGTCGCCGGAACAAGGGGATACGAACGCAGGAGTTGCATGATTATCCCGATCATAGGCCGCCCCTCACCGGCCCGCAATATGTTACTTGCCTTTGACCACTTCCAGAAAGGCCTGGGCCGCGTGGCTCAGGGCGCGGCGGGTGGGGTAAACCAACCGGATCTTGCGCTCCACGTGCAGTTCCTTGACCTTGACCTCGCAAAGCCGCCCCGGGCCGAGTTCCTGCTCCACGCACATGCGCGGGAGAAAAGCCACGCCCTGGTTGTTCTGCACGAGCTTGCGGATGGTCTCGATGGTGGGCATTTCGACCTCCATGCGCAAAGGCACTTTATGGTGCCGGAACTCCCGCAACACCACTTCGCGGTAGGGCGAGAGCACGTTATGGGCGATGAAAATCTCCGAGCCCAGTTCGGTGATCGAAACGGACCGGCGCGAGGCGAAGCGGTGTTTGGGGGAGACCACGAAGGCGAGGGCGTCGGTGTAGATGATGGTGGATGTAATACGGTCGTCGTCGGGGTCGTAGCTGATGACCCCCAGTTCCAGGTTGCCGTCCAGCAGGTCCGTGGGAATCTTGCTGGAAAGGCTGCGCCGCACCTGCACCTTGACTTTGGGATAGAGCCGCCGGTAGCGCTCGATGTGTTGCAGCAGGTAGAGCGTGGTGGATTCGTTGGCTCCGATGGCGAGGCGCCCCGCCGAGTGGTCGCGCAGTTCCGCCAGTGAATTTTCCAGTTCCAGCCGCAGGTTGTCGAAACGGCGCGCGTATTCGAAGACCGTGCGGCCGGCATCGGTGAGCATGAGTTCCTTGCCGGAGCGGTCTATGAGCTTCTCGCCCAATTCCGCTTCCAGGCGCTGCAGCGCGAGGGAAACGGCAGGCTGCGTGCGCAACAGCCTTTCCGCCGCGCGGGAGAAGCTTCGCTCGGTGGCCACCGTCATGAAGACCTGGAGCGCATACAATTCCATGGCTCCTTGTAGAATAACAGAGCCTTATAGCAACCGCTAATATTATAAATTTGCCAAATCACAATCCGGACCGCATAATTCACAATTGATGAGCGAGCGCGTATACATCTTCGACACCACGTTGCGGGATGGCGAGCAATCGCCGGGCTGCAGCATGACAACGGCCGAAAAGCTGCGTATGGCCCGCAAGCTGGTGGAACTGGGGGTGGACTACCTGGAGGCGGGCTTTCCCATCGCCTCGGAAGGAGATTTCGAGGCGGTAGACGCCATCGCGCGAGAGTTTCCGTGGGCTAATGTAGCGGCGCTGGCACGCTCCTGCACGCTGGACGTGGAGCGGGCGGCGGCGGCCCTGGAACGGGCCAAACGGCCGCGCATCCACACCTTCATCG
>JAMCRM010000360.1 GCA_023380575.1 Acidobacteriota bacterium
GGTGATCGTCTGCGCCCGCGCGCCCGCGGCCCCGAAGGCGATGACCATCAATGCGGCCAAAATCGGCAACCGGATCCGGCGGCCAGAATCGACCGCGGCAACCCGATGCCCGTCTACATCCAGATTGCGGAGGCGTTGCGAAGCTTCCTGAAAGCGGCTGGCTTAACGCCCGGCATGCCCTTGCCGCCGGAACGGATCCTCTCCGGCCACTTTGGCGTCAGCCGGATGACGCTGCGCGAAGCGTATGGCGTGCTGGAACGTGAAGGCGTGATTGAGCGCCAGCGGGGAAAAGGGACCTTCGTCTCGGCTCGCGTGCGCAAGCAGCAGCAGGAGATGCGCAGCTTCACCGAAGAGATCACGCGCCGGGGCGCCGTCCCGTCGTCGAAGGTCTTGTTGTTTCGCACGGTGAAGCCCGTGCCCGCCGCAAAAGATTTTTTCGCCCTGCCGGAAGCGGAACTGGTGTACGAGATTCAGAGGGTCCGCTTCGGCGACCGCGTCCCGCTGGCGCTCGAATCCGTCCAGATACCCTGTTCGCTGTGCCCTAACCTGGAACGGTTCGATCTGAGTAAGGTCTCCCTTTACGGGATCCTCGAACAGGATTGCGGGTTTGCGTTGGCGCGGTGCGCGGAGGAAATTTCCGCCAGGCCGCCGAGCCGCAGGGAGAAGCGGTTGCTCGAGCTCCCGGCCGGTGTCGCGGTCCTCGTCATCGAGCGAAAGACATACACCGTGAACGAAACGCCGGCCGAACTGGCTAAAACGACTTACCGCGGCGATCTGTATCGCGCGATCGTACATTCGGTCCGGTCGCGCTGACGTATCTCCCGGAACCCGGGCGATGTGATCGCCAGGCGCAGAGGAGGGCTGAATGAGGAACGCAATTTTGCCGGAGAGGATTCTGTTCCGCCGGATCCGGTTGCCGATTTTGGCCGCATTGATGGTCATCGCCTTCGGGGCCGCGGGCGCGCGGGCGCAGACGATCACCGCCTCTCTCGAAGGTGTGGTCCGGGACGCCAGCAAAGCGGTGATCCCCGGCGGCAATGTCCTGGTGCGAAACACGGCGACGAACGCCCGGGTTTCGCTCACCACGGATGGGGACGGCAGGTTCATCGCGCCTTCGCTCCAGCCGGGCCCGTATGCGGTGCGGGTTGAAGCGCCGGGTTTCAAAACCCTCGAGCGGACGGGACTCGTGTTGTACGTTGCGCAGTCGGTCCGCATCGATCTGATCATGGACGTGGGCCAGGTTACGGAGACGCTTGAGGTGACCGCGGCCGCGCCCCTGCTCGAATCCACGACCTCGGCCATCGGACACGCGGTGAGCAACAAGAGCATCGTGGATCTTCCTTTGAACCAGCGGAATCCTTACGCGCTCGTCCTGCTGGTTCCGGGCGCGACCGGAGGCGTCGGAAGCCAGTTCAACCAGATTAATTTCCGCGTCAACGGGGGCCGGCCCGGGACGAACGAGATCCTGCTGGACGGCGTGCCGTCCTCGCCGCCGCTGGTGAATTCCATCCAGGGCTTTTCGGTGTTCCCCTCGGTGGACGCGGTCCAGGAATTCCGGGTGCAGGCGAATAACTACTCGGCCGAGTTCGGGCGCAGCGGCGGCAGCGTGGTCAACTTGATTTACAAGTCCGGCGGCAACGATCTGCACGGGAGCGTGTTCGAGTTCCTGAGGAACTCCAGGCTGGACGCGAACAATTTCTTCGCCAACTCGCGCGGAGTGCCGCTGGGGAGCTTCAAGCGGAACCAGTTCGGCGCGAGCCTCGGCGGGCCGGTGTACATCCCGAAGTTATACAACGGCCGAAACAAAACGTTTTTCTATGGGACGTATGAAGGGCTGCGGGAGCGGAGCGCGGCGAACTTCATCACTACTGTGCCCACCCCGATGCGACGCTCCGGCGATTTCTCCGGCACGCGGTACACGGACGGCCGGTTGATCACGATTTACGATCCCGTGACGACCACCCGCGTGGGATCGGGATTCGTACGCGCGCCGTTCGCCGGCAACTTGATTCCAGCTTCCCGCATCGACCCGGTGGCGCGAAACGTAAGCAAGTATTACCCGGCGGCGAACCGGCCAGGGGACCCGTTCACCCAAACCAGAAATTTTGCCGCCTCCGGCGCCAACGTGACCGACAGCAACCAGGCCGATGTCAAGCTCGACCAGATCGTGAACGACTTCAACAGGTTCTTCGTGCGGTTCTCGCGGCGCCGGCTGAGCATCCCGCCAGCGGACTTCTTCCCGAAGGAGTTCTTGATCGCGCAGGGAGGCTTTTTCCAGCCGCAGACCGGCACCGGGGCCACGTTCGATTACACCTTGAACGTCGCGCCCACCTACCTCGTCAATTTCCGCTACGGCCTCGGGCGCGTGCTGCTGGACTTTCGCCCGCGCAGCGACGGGTTCGACCCGACGCAACTGGAGCTCCCCGCATACATCCGCGCGAACGCCGACCGGCTCATGTTCCCGGGCTTCAGCCCGGCCGGCTACACGGCCCTCGGCAACGGCGGGGCGGAGTTCCGCCGGAACGCCTTCGAGACGCATTCGTGGATGGTGAGCAACACGAAGATTATGGAGAAGCACCTGCTCAAGTTCGGTGCGGACATCCGGTGGCTGCGCGTGAACAACATGGAGGCGGGCCAGGCCTCCGGCCAGTTCAATTTCGCCCGCTCCTTCACGCAGGGGCCCGATCCGACGCGCGCTACCGCCACGGCCGGCGACGGGATGGCGTCGTTCCTGCTGGGTCTGGGCAGCGGAGCGATGACCAAGGCTTGGCAGGGTGCGGCCGTGCGGAGCACTTACTGGGCAGAGTATTTCCAGGACGACTGGAAAGCGACTTCCAAACTGACCGTGAACCTCGGCCTGCGCTACGAATTGGAGACTCCGCGCATCGAGCGATTCAACCGCATGAACTACTTCGATACCGGCGCACCCTCTCCTCTGGCTCGCCCCAGCGGCCTGACGGACTTGCGCGGCGGGCTGGTTTTCGTGGCTGTCGATGGACGCGGCCGGCGCCAGTTTGGGACCGACACCAGGAACTGGGCGCCCCGCATCGGGCTGGCCTATCAGGCGGCGGCGAACACCGTGCTGCGCGCCGCTTACGGAGTCTTTTACGCTCCCTCGTACAAAGGCGCGGTCGGCGCGGCCGGAAACTTCGGCTTCCGCACCGACACGCAATACGTCGGATCGCTCGACGGCGTGACTCCTCTTAACTACCTGAGAAATCCCTTTCCCGACGGCATTGCGCCGGTGACCGGCAGCTCGGAGGGGCTTTTGACGCTGGTCGGCCAGAGGATGCAGGCGCCTCTGAGCGACACCGATCAGCCTTACATGCAGCAATGGAACTTCAATATTCAGCGCCAACTGCCGGGTTCCATCCTGGTGGACGCCGCCTACGTGGGCAGCAGGGGGCTGCACCTTGCCGAATCGTTCGTCAGCGATTACAACCTGAACCAGCTTCGTCCCGAACAGCTCGCGCTGGGCGCGCAGCTTCTCGATCCTGTGGCGAATCCGTTCTCCGGCCTGATCACGCGGGGGCCGCTGTCGGGGAAGACCGTCCCTCGCGGATATCTGCTCTCGGCGTACCCGCAGTTCGACGGCGTGTTCGTGCAGTTCAAGACCGGCGCTTCCTCGACCTACCACGCTTTTCAGTTGAAGGTCGAGAAGCGGTTCGGCACGGGCTTGAGTTTCATGCTGTCTTACACCGGGGCCAAGCTGATCGACGATTCTTCGGCCGTCGGGATTGGGAGCAACGTGTACCGCCAGAACATTTACGACCGCAGGGCGGACCGTTCGGTGTCGGTGGAGGACATCGCCCAGCGGTTTGTGCTCAGTTACATCTACCAGATCCCGTTCGGCCGCGGAAGAAAACTCGGCGGGGGCTGGAGCAGCCCCGTAGATTCCATCCTGGGCGGGTGGCAGATCAACGGGATCACGACGTTCCAGAGCGGGCAGCCGCTGGCGATCACGGCTCCGAACACGTCGAACTCCGGCAACACCACGCTCCGGCCCAACAACAACGGCACGAGCGCGAAGCGTAGCGGCTCCGTCTCCTCACGGCTGAACCGCTACTTCGACACAACGGCGTTTTCCCAACCCGCGCCGTTCACGTTCGGCAATGCCGGCCGCGTGTTGCCCGATGTGCGCGCCCCGGGCATCCGGAGCTTCGATGCCTCGCTCTTCAAACATTTCCGGTTTAGCGAGCACATGACGCTGGAGTTCCGCGCCGAGTTCTTCAACCTGTTCAACACGCCGCGGTTCGGGGGACCCAACCAGAGCCTGAACTCGCCCCTGTTCGGGGTGATTTCTTCGCAGGCGAACGATCCGAGGCAGGTGCAGTTCGGCCTGAAGCTGCTGCTGTAAGCGCAGCGTTCAGAAGATGTGAGACAGACGTTCGGTTTGTAAGGGAGATATTGAATGACCCGCAAGGACTT
>JAMCRM010000361.1 GCA_023380575.1 Acidobacteriota bacterium
CGCATCCTGGGGGTGTAGAAGCTCCCAAGGGTTAGGCTGTTCGCCTATTAAAGCGGTACGTGAGCTGGGTTCAGAACGTCGCGAGACAGTTCGGTCCCTATCTGTGGTGGGCGGAGGAGATTTGAGGGGGGCTGCCCTTAGTACGAGAGGACCGGGGTGGACGAACCTCTTGTGATCCAGTTGTCGCGCCAGCGGCATCGCTGGGTAGCGAAGTTCGGTCAGGATAAGCGCTGAATGCATATAAGCGCGAAACCTTCCCTAAGATGAGATCTCCCAAGCTGGTAATGCAGCTAAGAAGGGCACTGGAAGACGACCAGTTTGATAGGACGGGTGTGTAAGCGTAGTAATACGTTGAGCTGACCGTTACTAATTGCCCATTCGGCTTGACCATAAAATTTACTGTGGACGCAAGGTGGTTCACGGCGCGAGAAACAAGTGGCCCGTCAATGATTCAGGATCAACGAGTTTCTGGGTGATCCTAGCGAGAGGGACCCACCCGTTCCCATCCCGAACACGGAAGTTAAGCCTCTCAGCCCCGATGGTACTGCGCGCGCGAGTGTGTGGGAGAGTAGGAAGTCGCCCGGATTAAAAAGAAAAGCCCGACCTTGCGGTCGGGCTTTGCCGTATATGACCGAGCCGTTCGCCTCCGATTCCGTAGCCGGCCTGCTCGACGCCGTGCCCGGCGCCGCCGCCGCCATGGTGCTGGCCCACGGCGCCGGCTCCGACTGCCGGGCGCCCCTGCTGGCGCGCGTGGCCGAAGCGTTCAACCGCGCCGGCGTCACGGTCCTGCGCTGCGATCTTCCCTTCCGGCAGCGCCGCCGCCAGGGTCCGCCGCATCCCTCCGAAGCCGCCGCCGACCGCGAGGGGCTGCGGCATGCCGCCGCCGCCATGCGCCGCCTGGCCCCCGGACGCCTCATCCTGGGGGGACATTCCTACGGCGGCCGCCAGGCCAGCATGCTGGCGGCGGAAGATCCCCAACTGGCTGACGGCCTCCTGCTGCTCTCCTATCCTCTGCATCCGCCCCGGCATCGCGCCAGCCTGCGTACGGCTCATTTTCCGTCTCTCCGCACCCCCGCCGTATTCGTCCACGGCGCCCGCGATCCCTTTGGTTCTCCCACGGAGATGGAAGCCGCCGTAGCCCTGATTCCCGGTCCGCATCGCCTTTTCATCGTTCCGGGCGGGCATGACCTTTCCGGGTTTTCCACAGCCGGGGAAGCGGCTATCTCCACACTGCTGGCGCAATTTAACCCAACGCAACGCTGAAATTCACCCAACTGTGGCAAAATGCAACAACGCACATAAATACAACAACTTGATTATAAAAGGAGTTCCGGATATGATTGGCGTTCTCGGTTTGGGCTCCCGTTTGCTGTACCATCCTTCACGTTTTTTGTGCACTCCCCGCGGGACGCGGCTCGAGCCCGGAAGCCGGGGATTCTTGAGCAATGAGCCATCTTAGTCTGGAGAGAAGCTATGCGGATGCCTTCTAAAGGTTTCGCAACGATACGTATCGTCCTCGCGGTGCTCCTGCTGGCGGGTTGTGCGGCACTGATCAGCGCGCCGAAAGGGCATGAACTGACCATTCACGACAAGGCCTACTATGCCGATCCGAACCTGGTGAACTTCGTTCGTCCGGGGTTGGTGTTCAAGATTGTATCGGCGGAAATCGCCACCGACGGCACCATCAAGGCGCGCGTCCGGGTGACGGATCCCAAAGGGTTGCCGCTCGACCGGGAGGGCATCACCACCCCCGGGGCGGTGTCCATCAGCCTGATCGCGGCCACGATTCCGAAAGGCCAGAGGCAGTACACCGCCTACACCGCCCGGTCCGTGACCAGCCCCATCACCAACAAGACGGCCACGCAGGCCGGCGCCGATTCGGGCGGCACGTTCGAGAAAGTTGCCGACGGCGAGTACGTGTACACCTTCAAGACCAAGGCGCCCGCGGGTTACGACCGCTCGGCCACGCACAGCATCGGCGTCTACGGTTCCCGCAACCTGGCCGAGTTCGACATGGGCACGCAGTACGCCAGCAACGTGTTCACCTTCGTGCCGGACGGCTCCAAGGTGACGGTGGTGCGCGACGTCATCAAGACCTCCTCCTGCAACCGCTGCCACGATCAACTCGCCTTCCACGGCGGCTCCCGGCGCGGCATCGAGATGTGCGTGCTGTGCCACACGCCGCAAACCGTGGATCCGGACACGGGCAACACCGTGGACCTGCCGGTCATGATCCACAAGATCCATGCCGGCAAAGATCTGCCCAGCGTGAAAGCGGGCGGCAAGTACTCCATCATCGGCCACCAGCAGATTGAGAGCGATTACTCCGACGTCGGCTTCCCGGCCGATGTGCGCCGCTGCGAAATCTGCCATGACCAGAACACCAAGGCCGCGCAGGCCCCGGCTTACCTGAAGCCGAACCGGGCGGCCTGCGGCGCCTGCCACGACAACGTGAAATTTGACACCGGCGAGAATCACGGCGGCATCAACCTGGTGCAGACCACGGACGACCTGTGCGGCAACTGCCATCAGCCGCAGGGCGAATACGAATTCGACGCCTCCATCAAGGGCGCCCACACCATCGACACGGAGTCGGGGACGCGCCCGGGCGTGGTGGTGAATCTCCTGAAGGTGGAAAACGGCAGCGCGGGCAAGTCCCCCACGGTCACTTTCACGTTGCGCGATTCCATCGGCGCCGGCATTCCCATCGACAGCATGACGGCGGCGCCGAACCGCGTGGCCCTGGTCCTCGCCGGCCCGACCACCGATTACGGCTACACCGACTTCGGCGCGCCCACGGGCGGCTATGTTACCGAGGATCCGACCCGCACCGCCAAGTGCTCCGCGGACGGCACCTGCACCTACACCTTCAGCGCCAAGATCCCGGCCGACGCCAAAGGCACCTATACCATCGGCATCGAGGCGCGCCGGGGCCTCACCATCCTGGCGGGCACCGACAAAGAGATCAGCACCGAGTACGGCGCCATCAACAAGGTCATCAACTTCGCCGTGGACGGCTCGTCGGTCGTCACGCCGCGCCGCACCGTGGTTTCCATCAATAAATGCAACCAGTGTCACGGCTTCCTCTCGATGCACGGCGAAAACCGCAACCAGATCGAGCAGTGCGTGCTGTGCCACAACCCGAGCGAAACGGACAAGGCCCGGCGCCCGGCCGCCAAAGTCGCCGCCGACAGGAATCAGCCACCGCAGGCGATCGACTTCGCCCTGATGAT
>JAMCRM010000362.1 GCA_023380575.1 Acidobacteriota bacterium
CCGGTTTCAGCTTGTCGATCTTTTCGGTGATCTTGTCGGAATCGGACGTGGTGTTGACGGCCAGTTCGGCGTCATTGCCGTAGGTGATCAGATAGCCGCTGAACTTCTCCTTCTGGTCGTCGGGGAGCAGGGCCCACACCAGTTCCTTGGAGGCGTCTTGAAAGGTCTTCCAGTGGAGGCGGTTACTGTTGCTGAGGTCGAGCACGAAGCCGACTACCACGGGCTGGTTGTGGGCGCGGCTGAAAAACTCGATGCGCTGCTCCTTGCCCTGGTCGAAGACGTGGAAGTCTTTGGCTTCCAGATCGGTGACGAAGCGGTCCCGGTCGTCGGTAACGGTAACGGGGACAATAACCTCGTTTACCTGAACCTTGATGGGGGCGGGAGAGGCCTGCTGCGCGCGAAGAGGCAGAAGGAAAGACAGCAGGGCCACCCAAAACGCGAAGACACGGTGAGGCTCAGACATGGCAACCTAGCGTTTATTGTAACGTACCGCTTCCCCAGCAGCGGGCAGGCGAAACCGCCTGCCCCACCTTGGAGCGGACTATTTCACCAGCCGGTTCAGTGTCAGGAACGTGATGCGCTTCTGCGATTCCACGCGCGCCAGCGGCGAATAGAAATACCAGAAGGTCACTTTGACCTGGCTTTGCGTGCCCTCCGGTACGGGGAAACTGAATGCTTCGCTGCGGGTTTCCCCGGGTCCCAGCCGGGTATCACTCAAGGTTTTGGCCGCCTTCAAAAACGCCTGCGGCTCCCGTTCAATGGGATTCCCATGCTGGTCCGCTACCTTGCGGGCGTAGACCCGCTCTTCACGGTAGTGCTGGCCGCCGTAGGTGTCCGCCCGCACCTCCATGGTGATCTGCCGCAACGGAGACCCCGTCGGCACGAAATGCCCGGCCGCGTGGTTGGTCACGTCCACGGTAATCTTAAGCCGGCCGTTCTCATGCACCGCGGCGAGGCTGGCCCGCACCGTACTGGTCAGTTGCGCCAGGGAATGGCTGCCCGGCATCTGGTGCAGATTGATCTTCGCCTCGCTGGAGCGCTGCACCTTGGGATCCACCACATCTCCCGCCACCCGGAACATATGGCAGCCCTGGCACTGCGTCCCGTCCTTGGCGTAGCGGCTCTGCTCCCATTCCGAATAAGTGGTCAAGACCGGAAAGCCCATGGCGTTGCGGTATTCGTGGCAGGTGGCGCATACCGCGGAAGTGGTGTGCACGGCCGAATACTCGGTGGCGTGCGCCCCGGAAACGGCCTCCTTCAACGGACCCGTCTTGACAAGCGTAAACTTCACATCCGCGCGCGGGTTGACCCCCTCCAGCGAAACACCCCGGATGGAGTGGCAGAAATCGCAGGTCACCCCTTCCCAACTCACCTTCCGGACCAGTTGCAGGTCGCCGGTGTCAACGGCGACCGGCGCGTGGCACCCCAGGCAGGTTTTGCGAACCGCGCCGCCGTACTCGGTTTCGGCCGCTTCAAGCGCGTCCTGGAAAAGACGGCTCTCCACGGCCCGGGCGTGTGAAGAGTCCTTCCACGCCTCCTCGATGGCGCGGTGGCAGGCGCCGCAGTGTTCGGCGCTGGAGGCGGGTTCCAGTCCGGCAGCCAGGGCCGGAAGCGACATGACTCCCCAGATCAGAAAATACCGCACACGCATTTCTTACCTCTCCGCGGTTCCTTCCGCAGCGCCGGGACGCCCTTCCAGCGCCCGGATGGCCACCCACAATCCCGCCAGCGTCAAAAGGATGGCGAGCAGGGAAACGCCCAGCCCCATTCTGCGCCGGTCCCGTTCCCGTAACGCCTGATTGCCGGCCCGCACCCCTGCGGCAGCCAGGTCCAATCCCGGTTTGGCCGCCTGTTCCACAGTGGCCAGGTTCGCGCCGTGCACGGCTACCCGCGCCTTGATGAGGGCTTCGCGTGCCTCCATCTGCTGCATCTGCGCTTCGGAGACTTCCATGCCATCGCGCTTGGCGCGGTTGAGGATATCGTCGGCCTGCTTCAACCGGCCGTCCAGTTTGCCGAGCAGCGCCGCCATGGCGACCGCCGTTTTGCCGCCGGCCGAATCCGCTTCATGGCAACCGCTGCACACCGCATCCTTGTCCGCCAGCATGGCCCCCGAAGGCGTATGGATGGCGTGGTTGGAATGGCAAACCGTGCACCCGCCCCCGGTAGAGGCGAAGGCCTGGGCGTGCGGGCTCTTGTTAAAGGTTTCCTCGATGAGGACGTGGCACGTCCCGCATACCGCCGCCACCGAACTCACCGACGGAGGCGCGGCCCCGTGATTGCCGTGGCAGGAGGCGCAGGTGGGAGCGGAAAGGTCCCCGCGTTTGGCCACCGCCTCCCAGTGCACGCTGGTACGGTATTCGGCGAACTGGTCGGCATGACAGTGCGCGCAGGTTTCCGGCAGGTGCAACGGGTGCACCGGCGAGAGGGCATCGCGAACTTCCCGAATGCCGTGCGCGCCGTGGCAGTCCGCGCAGTTGGCCACGCCGGCATCGCCCGCAGCCAGCCGCTTGCCGTGTACGCTGGTCTGGTATTGCGCCAACTGGTCCACGCGCTGCTGCGGGTCGAACTTGTGCATCAGGTTGGCGTCGCTATGGCACTTAGCGCACAGGGCCGGAACCGCGGTCCGGGCGATTTTGCCCTTGAAACCGCGCGCGCGGTACTCCGCCAGCAGGTGCGTGAAGTCCATGTCCACCCGGTTGCCGTGGCGCGGGTCGATCAGGCAGAAGGGAATGAGCCGGTCCGGGTAATGCGCGCAGGCGGCGAGGATGTCCTCGGTGTCGCACTCCAGGTACGCCCCCTGCGGAT
>JAMCRM010000363.1 GCA_023380575.1 Acidobacteriota bacterium
GCCAGGGATACGAAGCCGAGCGGCTTCCAACCTCCGATGGTAGCGTCCTCCGTGGGAGCTCGCGGGCCGTTTGGCATCTCGTAGTTCTGCCGGTCGCCCTGGTAGATCTCCACTACGGGTTCGAGAATCGGGTCGTTGTCGCGCCAGTCCGTACCCATGCTGGTCCCGGAGGTGTGGGAAGCCACAATACCATCGAACTGTCTCAAATACCGGTAGAGCATCTGCGTATCCGGCGCGGGCGCGAGGTGATCGGGATCCGACAGCGGCAATTGAGAAAGCACGCGGATGCCGCGCTGCGCAAAGACCACGTTGCGGTGCCCTTCGGGGTATTTTACGCTGCGCTCATAGGAGAACATGGGGACGAAGTTGCCGCCCAGTTTATAGGCGTCCGTGAACTTCTGCTCGAGCCACCAGGAGTACTCGCGCCCGCCGTTGACGTGGTCGCAGCATCCAGCCCAATCCATGGAGGCGCCGTCGATCAGGTACCGGTAGGCATCGACCAGCGAACCGTCGCGGCCTCCGTCGCCCGACAGCTCCGTATGGCGGTGAAACTCGCCGCGCATCAACTGAAGCTTCTGCGAATTGACATTGGCGCGGTAGTTCCGGATGAAGCTCACCTGCTTCTTCTCCGGGCCGGCCACGGCATCCGGCGCAGCCACCTGCTCCGCCGGGAGCGGCTTGATTTGCGTGGCCACCGGCCGCTGCCCGACCTGCAACTCAGACGCGAAAAGGTCCGCTTGCGCGCGCGCCTGCCCGCCCACGGTCTGGCGATGGTCGCCCGTGGAGACCATGAGCAGATGACCGGGGGCAATCGCCGCGAGTGCGGCGCGCGTGTCCAAGCCTCCATCCGTATTCGGGGCCAGCGCCGCCGCTTTCCAGCTTGCGCCGTCGAAGTAAGTCACCTTCTCGAACCAGACGGTGCCGGAGGGGATTGCGACGCGCTGCATGACGGGAGCGGTGCGGAATGCCAGGTACACCGTTCCGCTGCCGTCCACCGTCAGGCGCGGCAGGCTGTTCAACGGCACAGCCGGAGGCACGGGCGAGGTGGGAAAGTTTGTCTTATAAAGTTCCGGATTGGGCAACTGAAGCGAAACCGTTTGCTCCGCGCCGCGCTTGCGCGATCTCTCCAGCGGAACCGGCGGCGCTCCGGGCAGCTTTTCGATCAGGTTGTCCGACGTGGCAAACGCATTGGCGCCCTCGAAGCACTTCACCCGCAGGTTCTGGCTCTGGTAGAGGGCGACGCCGCTGGTTTCGTACGCGCCGAAGTCCTTGCCCCACTTGGTGGCGCCCGCCTCATAGGCCACCCACAACCGGCCCTGCGGATCGTAGGCGATGGAACTCCGGGCTTCGAAGTTCGCGCTGGCCGCCACCGGCACCGGGGCGTCCATGCGGACCTCGCCGTCCAGGCGCATCCGGCGGAAGTAGACGTCGTAATCGCCCTTATCGTAAGTGTCCCAGGAGACCGCCACGTCGCCGCCGGGCGCGGCCGCAATCGCCGGATCCCAATCGCTCGCGGGCGAGAAAGATACGACGCTTTCCGTGCCGAAGCGGTCCCCGTTTTGTGCGGTTGCCAGAATTTCCAGGTTATTGTTGCGGAAGCCCTGCCAGGCCACCCACACGCGGCCGGAGGCGTCGGCCGCGGCGACCGGGTTCAGGTCCGTGCCCGCATCCGTGGTGAGGCGCACCTCGGAAGACCAGCGGCCCTGCGCGTATGCTTTGCCGTAGATATCGAAATTCCCGTTCCGGTTCGCGGACCAGAACACCCACGCGCGTTTCTGGCCATCCACCGCGACCGTGGTGCGCATGATGTCCTGTTTCGGCGCGGAAACCGGGATGGGAGTGCTCCAGGTCCGCTTGGATTTGGAATAGACCATCAGGAACACCTGGTCGCCGCCCACGGGCGCGGTCATTTGCTCGAAATTCTTCGGGGCCTCGGTGAACCGGTTCGCGCTCCGGTCGTATGCGCCGTGAACGAACTCGACGTAGCTCAGGTAGACCTCGCCGCCGCTTTGCGCGATGGCCGGGAAATCCTGTTCCTCCGGCGAACTGGTGAGTTGAACCGTGTTCAGCACGCGCTCGACCGCCACACGCCCGTTCAGGAAGGATTGGCTCTGCCCGTAACCAACGTCCCGCGCCTGGAAGGAAAAACTGCCCTGCGCGGTCTTCACATCGAAGGAGGCGTTCGCATCGCTCAAGTCGGCGGAGACGAAGACGCCGTTTTCGACCATGGGTCCCGGTCTTCCGTTTTTGCCGGGGGACTGGCGCGTGGACGCTTTCCAACTCGAGACCGAGTCCGTCGAATCTCCGCGGACGAAGCGCCAACCCTGAATCCCCACGACCCTTCCGCCTTTTGCGGCTACCGATCCATCCCAACTCGTGGGCGCCGTATCGCCGACGCCGAGCAAAATGCGGAAGGCGGTTGCGGAGGGCGCCGCTACACCTTTGGCATTTCGGCCCTGCGGATACAAGGTGACGACCGCCGTTACCGCAGCCGCGAGCACCGAGGCCGCAATCCAGATTCGTTTACGCATATTTGTTTCTCCGGAGAAGGCAAAGCATAGCAAGGGGATGGGGATTGGCGCAACCAATCCGGCCTGCCTGCTATTTCTCTCTGATGAGGAAAAGCGCGTCCTTCGCCCCCAGGGGCACGGCGCCGGAAACAGGCGCTCCGTTGTTGACCGTTGTATCCTGCGAGGGCGATGCCTGCATGCGCCGGAACTTCTTTCCCGGCAGGATCTTCGCGAGGTCGAAGGTGTACACGCGCGGCGCGGGGTTCGCCAGCACGACGCCGTTCTCGAATTCCCGGTACATGGCGTACGGATGCGCGTAGGCGGAGATGCCCGCGATCCAGACGGGGCCGGACCCCTCGATGACGAATTCCAGGTCCACCGTGGAAGTCTTGATGTCCGAAAAATAGAAGCCGGAGGTGAAATCCTTCGCGTTGACCCACGTCATAAAGCTGTCGTCCGGCGAGGAAGCGAGGCTCACCCGCATCATGCGCGCCACCTCGGAGGGATAATTCCGCATGGGCTGCGCGCGCGACGTGAGTTTCACGAACAGGTCCGGTCCATTCACCGGCACTCCGGTCAAACGGAACCGCAGTTCGGAGGCATCCGGTTTCGCGGCGCTGATTTTCAGGGCTTTTCCGTCCATGGCAAGCCGGGCATCCGGCCCCTGAAAACGCTGGAGCGCCGCACCATCGAGCAGGTCGCGCTGTCGCGCGGCTACATGTATGGCCGGCCCCAGCGGCTTACCCAGCCAGCCGATTTTGTGTTCCTTCCCCATGCGCAGCTCATCCCAGATGCCGATGGCTTCGCCCCGCTCCGCCGGAGGCGTCATACTGTAACAGAGCGCCGCATCGGTGAACACCGCGGCGGCGAAAACCAGCCGGTGTCTCGAGTACGGTAGTTTGGGGGTCAGGGGCAGACCGGTCTTCGGGTCTGGCTCGTTGAACTTGTGATTGATGTAGCTGAAGGCCGGCGGATAAGAATTCTCGTCCCAGAAGAAGTGCCGGTTCAGGCCGCCCGACCAGTCGTGCATCTCCAGG
>JAMCRM010000364.1 GCA_023380575.1 Acidobacteriota bacterium
CCGGCCGCGCATAACAGCAGAACCGGCAGAACAGGAATGAGGCGCATAGGCAAGGAAATAGAGTATCACGGATCTGAATATCGTGCTACACATGCGAACGGGTTGGGGCGTGTTTAAATGAAGTCGATGCAAAAGACCTTGCGAGTGGGAATCGCCGGAACCGGGTTCGCCGGCAAGTTTCACCTGGAGAACTACCCGGAGTGCGGCGTGGAAGTAACGGGAGTTACTTCGGTGCGCCCGGAGAGCCGGGAGGCGTTCGCGTCCGCGCACGGGTTGCGCGCGTTCGCGTCCGTGGCCGACATGCTGCCCGAGATTGATGTGCTGGACATCTGCACGCCGCCGTCGTCGCATCGTGAATATATTTTGGCGGCGGCCGCCGCGGGCAAGCATGTCGTCGTCGAAAAGCCCTTCACGGGATTCTACGGCTCACCGGAAAGGTTCGACAAGCGGCGGATGCTCGATGCCGTGGTGGAGGATGTCAGGGTGCTTCGCGACGCGGTACACGGAGCGGGGATCACGCTTGGCTACGCCGAAAACTTCGTCTATGCTCCGTCCATTCAGAGGGAGCGCGAGATCGTGGAGAAATCGCACGCGCAGATTCTTCGTATGGTGGGAGAGGAGTCCCATAGCGGTTCACATTCGCCGGTCTACGGGATCTGGAGCGTGCAGGGCGGCGGATCGCTCATCGGCAAGGGCTGCCATCCGCTGGGCGCGGTCCTCTATCTCAAGCGCAAGGAAGGGCTGGCGCGCCTGGGCCGTCCGATTCGCCCGGCCGCGGTTTCGGCGCGCACCCACAGCATCACGAAACTCCCCGGATTTGAAGACAAGGGCTTTCTGCGCACCACGTACAAAGACACCGAAGACTACGGCATCATGCACGTGGTGTTCGACGACGGCACCATCGCCGACGTGATCGCGTCGGAACTCGTGCTGGGCGGCATTTACGACTTCGTCGAGGTCTTCGCCAACAATCACCGCACGCGCTGCCGCATGAGTCCGGTGAATGTGCTCGATGTGTACAACCCCCGGCATGAGCAGTTCAAAGACCTGTACCTGGTCGAGAAGATCAGCTCGAACGAAGGCTGGATACCGGCGTCGCCGGAGGAGTCTCGGCTACGGCCGGGAGTTGCGCGACTTCGTGAACGCTGGGCGCACCGGCCGCCCTCCCGAAAGCGATCTCGACCTCGCGATCGATACCACTCTCACCATCTATGCGGCCTACATTTCGGCCGACGAACAGGGAAGGGAAGCGGCGGTTCCGCGGCTGTAACGGTCAGGGGGCGAGTTGCGGGGCGACGTAGGCGTAGAATGTCACGATCAAACCGATGACGGTCGCCAGGAAAACGCTATGGCGCAGGGTGAAACGGAACAGCTTCGCTTCATCCTCATGTTTCATGCCGGTGGCGGCGGCAGCCACCGCGATACTCTGCAAGCTGATCATTTTGCCCATGACGCCGCCGCTCGAATTGGATGCCGCCATCAGAATGGGACTCATGCCCAGCTTTGCGGCCGTGACTACCTGCAGATTTCCGAACAGCGCGTTGGCCGAAGTGTCGCTGCCCGTCAGAAAGACGCCGAGCCAGCCCAGCAGGGAGCTGAAGAAGGGAAACATCACGCCGGTGGCGGCGAATGCCAGGCCCAGCGTTGCTGTTGCCCCGGAGTAGTTCATGAGGAACGCGAGAGCCAGAACGGCGGCGATGGTTACCTCGGCTAGCAGGAGCTGCCGCACGGTATGCCGGAATACGGCGGCGAATTTCGCGGGTTTCATTCCCACCCAGAGCGCGGAGAACAAGGCGGCCAGGAAACAAGCGGTGCCGGAGGCGGAAAGCCAGTTGAACTTGTACACGGCTTCGTAGCCGGAAGGCTCCGGCGCCACTGGCGGCATCCTCTGAATGGCATTGTGCAGGGCCGGCCACGGGAAGGATACGTTGACGCGGCTCAAAAGGTCCAGTACAGGTTTGTACCCCCAGAGCAGGACGAAGAGCACGAGCAGTCCGTAAGGACCCCAGGCGCGCACGAGCTCGCGCCCGCTGTGCCGCTCCGGCAGCGTCCTTATTGAAGCCTCCTGTGTGCCGCCATTCCCGCCCGTGGTATGGGCCATTTCCCGGTTTTTCGCGAGATCCCGCGGCTTCCAGACGCGGAACAGAACCATGAGTGAACCGATGGCTGCGAGGGAGGCGAGAATATCGGTCAACTGAGCGCCGATGTAGTTGGAAACCAGGAATTGGGTTCCGGCGAAAGAGATGCCGCAAATCGCGGTCGCGGGCAGCACTCCTTTGAGAGCTTTCCAGCCGCCCATCACGGCGATGAGGTAAGCCGGCACGAACAGGGAGACGGGTGCGCAGATGCGGCCCACTGCGGCGCTTAGCCGGTCCAGCGGCAGGCCGGTGATCCCGGCGAGGGTGACCACGGGGATGCCGATCGACCCGAAGGCGACCGGCGCGGTATTCGCGAGCAGACAGATTCCGGCCGCGTAGAACGGCGAAAACCCCAAACCCGTGAGCATGGCCGCCGCCACGGCGACGGGCGTGCCGAAGCCGGCCGCGCCCTCGATGAACGCGCCGAAGGCGAAGGCGATGAGGAGGGCTTGCAGGCGCCGGTCCTCGGTCAGGCTCCCCACCGAGTCTTTGACCACTTCGAATTGGCCGCTATCGAGCGTGACGCGGTATAGCAGAATGGCGCAGAACACCACCCAGCCGATCGGGAAAAGGCCGAAGGCTGCGC
>JAMCRM010000365.1:0-738 GCA_023380575.1 Acidobacteriota bacterium
GCGGGGACTCTGTTCGCCTGCGGAATGCACGATATTGCCGAGCAGCGCGATATCGTACCGGCCTTCTCCGTACTGCACCTGCTTCAGGTTGCCCGGAAGATACTCGAAGCGCTCTTCGAGCCCGTGCCGTTTGACATATTTACGCGTTTCGTCGAGAACCCCGGGAAAGTCCTGCGCCATGACGCGCGCTTGCGAATCGGCTTCCGCCACGGCGATACCCCATATTCCCGAACCGCACGCAACGTCGAGCACTCGGAGTGCCCGCCGGGTCAGGCCCGCTCCGAGCGTTTCGGCCGTGCGTCGCGCAGGTTCGCGATTGGCTACGTGCAAACCCCGAATCAGATGCGGGAAGAACGCCTCCGCCTCGCGCTGATCCTCAACGGGATGTTCCACTCTGCCGCTGCGGACCACTTCGGTCAACCTGCTCCAGGATTGCCATAGGCGTTCGAGCGACAGCAATTCCCCAATGAAATCCGGGCTCTCCGGATTCAGGTATTGTGCAGCCGGCGGCGTGAGTATGTAGTTTTCGCCGGATTTCGCGAGCAGTTCCAGCCCCACCAGCGAGTCCAGCAGCATGCGCGTGCCTCGCTCCGTGGCCCGGCAGGCACGCGCGGTTTCGGCGGCCGTCATGCCGCCGTTAGCCAGTTGCGAAAAGATCCCCAGTTCGAGAGCGGAAGAGATGATCCGTGATGGCGCAAAACCCAGGTGAAGTTGCACGATTTGCTGAATGTCCCAGGT
>JAMCRM010000365.1:748-3742 GCA_023380575.1 Acidobacteriota bacterium
CTGACATATTCCCCCCTGATTTTTACAGGGTAGCACTGCCGCGGGCGCGGTCTACCGGGAATGAACGCCCCGGAAGATTGTAACGGTATGGCGCCGTACGTTCCGCGCCGTCTATTATGTTACGCTGAAAATTAAGCGCCCCAGTTCATCATGCAAGCCCCGGGCTCACATTTCCTCCTCGATTGTCTTTCGATCATTCTGATCGATCTGCTCCTGGCCGGCGACAACGCCTTAGTCATTGCGCTCGTGGTGCGTGCCCTGCCTAAACGGCAGCGGTTCATGGCCATCGGAGCCGGCGCCGGAATCGCGGTGGTCCTGCGGGTGGCGCTGACTTTCGTCGCCGCTCAACTGCTCCAGGTGGAGTTCCTGCAACTGGCCGGCGGAGCGTTTGTCCTCTGGATCGCGGTAAAGGTGCTGGTGGACGCCGGCTCGGGAAAAGCCGATGCGAGGCAACCTGCGCGGCTGTCCCAGGCGATATGCTGGATCGTACTCGCCGACATTACCATGTCCACGGACAACATCCTGGCGGTCGCGGGTGCTTCTCACGGCAGCCTGGAGCTGATCTGGTTCGGCCTCTGCGTGAGCATCCCGTTCGTGATCTTTTCGAGCAGCCTGCTTTCGAGGCTGATGGACAGGTATCCCGTGGTCGTGTACCTGGGCGCCGCGATCCTCGGTAAAGTGGGCGGTGACATGATGCTCACCGACGCCTTCGTGGTGCGCCATATCCACCCTTCCGATGCGGTGCGCTACGGTGTGGATGCGGCGCTTGCCATCGCCGTCGTAGTGGCCGGCAGGATCGTGAACCAGCTATCCGCGCGCACGGAGTCCATGGCGGAATCGGGCGCGGACTGATCTTTCGAATCAGCCCTTGGCGCGCGCCTGGATGGCGTTTGGCGCCAGTTCCAGGCGCCCTTCCCAGTCCTTGAGCAGACGGCGGTGGTCGTCGAGCGCGCGGGTGTAGCTCGAATCGGAAGCGACATTCCGGGTCTCGCCGGAGTCGGATTTCCAGTCGAACAACTGCTCCACCGGATCGTTCGGATACACGATATATTTGCAGTCCTTCGTGCGAATCATGCGCCCGCCGCGCGCCACTTCCGCCGCAACCATGTCGCGCCACGGAACATTCCTGCCCTCGACCAGCGGCCGCAGGCTGCGGCCTACAACGCCGTCTGGAGCGGGGACTCCAGCATAGTCGCAGATGGTCGGCGTAATATCGAGGCCCGATGCCAGATGCGCCGTGTCCTGCTTGCCCGCGGGCGTCTCCCCGGGCCATGACACGAACAGCGGCACCCTGGCGGCTTCGTCGTAAAGATAATTCTTGAGCACCATGTGGTGATGCCCGCTGCCTTCGCCGTGGTCCGAGGTCATGATGATGACGGTGTTTTTGGCGCGGCCTGTGTCCTCAACGGCGTTCAGGATGCGGCCGATCTCGGCATCCACCATCTCCACGTGATGATAGTAGCTCCAGAGGTAATAACGCCACTGTTGTTCGTTCCAGTTTGGCCGGCGCTGACTGTGCATGGCGCCGGGCTCCCGCCGGTCGTATTCAAAGTTCGTCGGCAGCGGCGGCATCGGCCCGGAGATCCGCGCCATCTTCTCCCACTCCGCCGGGCGTTCATGGGAACTCACCCAGGCGCAAATATCGTGCGGTTGCAGGAGCGAGGCCACCATCAGGAAAGGACTCTGGCTCGAACGGTTGTGCAGGTACGACTGGCAGGCGCGCGAAACCGCGGCATCGCCCATATGGCCCTGGCCGGTGAGGCCTCCGGGCAGAACCGTGAATCCGGGGATGTTGCTGCTATAGCCATCCGGCACGTGCCACTTGCCGGCATAGACCGTGTCATAGCCGCGGGATCCGAGCCATTGGCCCACGTTCGGAATCTCCTTGCGGATGGGCAGGCCATTGGTGATCACGCCGGTTTCCGAGGGCATGCGTCCCGTGAACATGCTGCTGCGCGCGGGCGAGCACAGCGGATAGGTTGTGTAGGAGTCGCGGAACGAGACGCCGGCGCGGGCCAGCCGGTCGATGTTCGGCGTCCGCGCGAAACGGTTGCCATGGGCCGTGATGGCATCCATCGACAACTGGTCCGCAACAATAAAGAGAACATTCGGGCTCTGCGTCGCGGCGCGCGCGGTGCGGATGGCGAGCGCGGGCGCGCCCATCATGCCGGTACGGATGAAGTCGCGGCGTTTCATGCTTTCCTCCTTCTTCGAGCGGCTACATGGTTGCGGGCTTCCGCATCATATAAGAATGCCTTTTGCCCCGCGACCGCGAACAGCAGTCTGCCTTTGCCGTCCACCCAGTAGTGCGTGGGCAGGATGCCGTACCCGGTCTGTTCCCACCAGTGCAGGGACAGGTTTTCCCCGCCGGCCACCGGAACGGACTCTTTGCCCCTGTAAACGAGCCGCTGTGCGGGCTTGACCAGGTCTCCATCGTCGATGAGGGTGAAGCCAATCGGTTTCGCTTCGTCCGGAGCAAGCCGCTGCACCGCATCGAACAGCGCCCAGTTCGCGACCACCGGAGGCGCTACCGGAGTGCTTCGCTTTTTGCCGCCGTGCGTCCACTCGATGGTTTTCCCGCGGACCTCGCAGCGCACGGCGCCTCTGGTCGCTTCCACCGGCTTGCCCCCCGCATCACTCGAAATGCTGTCGAGTTGCAGGGATCGCAGGGAGCCCAACGCATCGGCCGCGCAGACGAGTTTGGCGTTCTCCTCCTGCCGGCCGTTGCTGTGTTCCAGCCGCGTCGCCACCGTCAGTTCCACGCCATCGCCCGCCGGGCGCTTCTCGATTTCTAGATAGCCAACGTTACCCGATTCTTCGGCGAAGAGCTGGATGGCGTAGCACTGCTTCCATGCGCCACGCGGGTCAAAGTCTCCGGCCGGCGGAGTGAATCGCCCGATGAATTCCGCAAAGGCTTCGAGAGTGCCGTAGGTCTTGTCCCGGCGGTCGATGGCGTGGAACTGACGGTGGCGACGCGGCTGGAACACAGCAACG
>JAMCRM010000366.1 GCA_023380575.1 Acidobacteriota bacterium
ACAGAAAATGCTTCATTGGCTGAAATTCCCCTCTCTCGGCCTATTCTAACGTCCTCCGATCTCTACCACCCGGCCGCCGGAAAGAATCGAGGCCCGTCCGGCCTCGATGACGCGCTCATTGGCGCTCGAATTGGCGGGAGTGGCCATGATGCCGGCGCGGTCGATGGCTTCGAGCAGGCGCCGGCGCTCTTCGAGCGAGGGGGCGGACTCCACCTCGATCGCGCCGGCTACGATGTGCTCTATGGAACGGAATCCATAGCCTACCGGGGTGAGGCCGTCCGCGCCCATGTCCACGTACTGGAAATAGTCCGGGCTGGGCTCGGCGTACTCGTTGGAGGCGTAAGCGTATTTCAGCCCGCGATACTGGTCCGAATGGGAGATCAGCGCGCCGCCGTCGCGGCCGGCGCAGTACATGACGAGCCCCTGGGTATTGGTCCCGGGCGCCTGGTCCGGGAAGCACAAGCCGTTCTGCACGTTGAGGCAGGCGCCGTTCTCCCAGATCACGCGCGCATCCGTCCAGAGGTAGCCTTCGTGGCCGTTGGGGAAGCGGTCGCGCACGCCGTAGACGCTTACCGACGTTGGTTCAAGGCCGGTTATGAAGCGTACCAGGTCCACGTAATGGCAACCGATGTAGGTGAAGCTGTCGGAGTTTTCCACTGTCATCCAATTCTGGAAATTGGACTGCCGGTAGAACCACTTCTCCAGCAGGCAGGCGGAGCCCAGGCGGAACTCGCCGAAGCGGCCTTCGCGGTAGCGGGTGCGTGCCAGCAGGCTGCGGTCGTCATAGCGCTTGTGGTAATCGATGCCCACCAGCAGCCCGCGGTGGAAGGCCTCCCGTTCGATCTCCCGGGCCTGGGAATAACGGAGCACCAGGGGCTTCACCGCCAGCACGTGCTGGTCGAGCCGCAGGGCCGTCATAATCACTTCGTAGTGCAGGTGATCCGGAACGGCGGCCACCACGATGCTGCCGTCCGGTAAACGGGAAAGCGCCTCCGCGTAAGGGTCCGTGGAGGGCTTGAAACAGCGGCCGGGGAAGGCACGGGCCAGCACGGGGGAGGCGGCCAGCGTCTCGAGCGTTTGCGCGGTACGGGCGCACACCGTGATGCCGCCGATGCGCCCCTGCCGCTGGATATGGTAGAGCGAGGGCAGCAACTGGTCTTGGGTGATCATGCCCCCGCCCACGATGGCGACCTCGGGCCTATGCATGGTGAACCGCTTCGCGGAAAGCTTCCTCAAACCCGGCCAGGCTGTCGCGGAGCGCGGCTTCGGTGATGACCAGCGGCGGCGCGATTTTGATGGTGGCTCCGCCGGGCCCTACCGGGCTGAACATCAGCACGCCCTTCTCTATGGAACGGCGCACGGCGTCTCGCGCCAGGGCGCCATGGGGCTCGCGGTTCCCCGGGACGATGCAGGAAAGGCCGGCCACCAGGCCCTTTCCCGCCACCGCGCCGATCTGCGGAAATTCCCGCTCCAGGGCCTGCAGGCCCCGGTGGAGAATGTTCCCCATGCGCCTCGCATTGCCGGCCAGGTCTTCGCGTACAATCAGGTCCATGGACGCCAGCGCGGCGGCGCAGCACACCGGATTGCCTGAGTGAGTGGAGGTCATGCTGCCCGGGGGAAAAAGGTCCATCACGTCGGGGCGCCCAGCCACTGCCGCCAGCGGCAGGGAACTGCTGATGCCTTTGCCGAAGGTGGCAATGTCCGGAACAATGCCGTAATGCTCGAAGCCCCACAATGTGCCGGTGCGGCCAAAGCCGGCCTGCACTTCATCCAGCACCAAAAGCGCTTTGTGGCCCGTGCACCAGTTGCGCAAGGCCTGCATATACTCCGTGGGAGCGAATGCGGCGGTGCCGCCCTGGTAGGTTTCCATGATTACGCCGGCCACGTTCTGGGGCTCCACGCGGGCTTCCTGAAGGCTTTGCTGGAAGAGCGCGAAGGAGGTGTCCGGCGTTTGGAAGCCATCCGGAAACGGTACCTGCACAAAGCCGGCGTCCAGGTTGACGATCCACTCTTTCAGCTCGGGGATGCCGCCGGCCTGTTGGGCGCCCAGGGTGCGGCCGTGAAATCCCTTTTCGAAGGAGACGATGACGTGCTTGGAGCGCCCCCCGGTCTTCACCCCGTAGGCGCGGCACAATTTGATGGCGCATTCCACGGTTTCCGAACCCGTGCTGAGGAGGAAGATCTTTTTCAACGGCTCCGGAAGCAGGCCGGCCAGCTTCTCTACCAGGCGGCCGCGAATGGCGCTGGGAAAGCAGTAGTTGGTGAGCAGGTGCGCGGCGGCCTGGGCGGATAAGGCTTCTACGATCTCGCGCCGGCCGTGCCCTGCGTTGGCGACCAGCACTCCCGAGGACCAGTCCACCCATTGGTTTCCCCAGGCGTCCCAGACCTGAAAGCCCTCGGCACGCTCCCAGACCACGGGCGGTTGCCCGCGCATGGCAGCCGGCTCGAACTTCCAGAGCCTCTCCAGCATGGGGATGGATTCGGGTACCGGGAAACAGGTCACCAGTTTCCGGAAGGGTGTGTCCACGCGCGGCACATCCCTGGGGACCAAAGCGAGTTCTTGGAGCACAACACCATAGTATAGGCACGCGTGGGGAGCCACGTCACAGCGCAAAGCTCAAGCGGAAGGTGGCGCCCTTGCCAGAGTGGATGGTGAGTTCGCCGCGCAACTGGTGGACCAGCGTTTGCACGATCTGCAGGCCGAGGGAACCCTCGCCGGGAAATTCGAAATCGGGCGGCAGACCGACGCCATCGTCCGAAACGGCAATGGTGACGCGGCCATCCGCCGCTTCCAGGGTGAGGTCGATGGCGCCCCGTCGCCCCTGAAAAGCGTGCTTGAGGCAGTTGGTCACCAGTTCGTTGACAATCAGGCCGCAGGGGATGGCCTTGTTGAGATCCAGCCGGATTGGGGCATTCGCGGTGATATGGTAGGAAACCGGCTTGACTCCTTCCGCCGCGGAGGTCGAAATCAGGTTCTCCACAACGCGCCCGATGTACTTGCCGAACTCAATACGGGAGAGGTCGTTCGAGCCATACAGGTGCTCGTGAATGAGCGCCATGGAGATGACGCGCTGCTGGCTCTGCCGCAGCATCTGGCGGCTGGCCTCGTCCGGCGCGATGGCCTCCTGCATATAGAGCAGGCTGGAGACGATCTGCAGGTTGTTTTTGACGCGGTGGTGGACTTCCTTGAGGAGGATCTCCTTTTCGCGAAGGGCGTTCTGGATCTCCTGCTCGGCCCGTTTGCGCTGGGCGATCTCCTCCATCAGTTTCGCCGTGCGTTCCGCCACCTCGCGCTGCAGCACATCCTGAAGGTCGCGCAGGATCCTGGCGGCCTCTTTCTGCTCCTCTATGTCGGTGCAGGTGCCGAACCATTTGTCGACATGACCTTCGCTGTCGCGGATGGGAAGGGCGCGCGCCAGATGCCAGCGGTAGGCGCCATCCTGGCGGCGCAGCCGATACTCGACTTCGAAAGGGGATCCCGTGGTCACAGATTGGCTCCAACGCCGCGCAGTATTGGCGTGGTCGCCGGGATGGACATGATTCACCCACGCCCGATCGAGCGACTCAGACGCGGGCCGGCCGGTGTAGCCGCCCCAGCGCGAATTCAGGAACTCGACCGAACCGCTGGCATCGCTGATCCAGACAATCGCGGGCACGGCATCGATGAGGGCGCGCAGTTGGCTCTCACTTTCCCGCCTTCTCTGTTCGGCCAGCACGCGACTGGTGACGTCGAGGTTGATGCCGGTCATGCCGACGGGCTGCCCGTCGCCGTCCAGGTAGACGCTTCCCTTGCCGGCCAGCCAGCGGACCTCGCCGCCAGGGCGCCTTACCCGGAACTCGATATCCCAGGGAGCCTTTTCCCGCG
>JAMCRM010000367.1 GCA_023380575.1 Acidobacteriota bacterium
AATGGGAAACGAGCGCATAGATAACGCCGTGCTGGTGATCCCGTGCAGCGGGATCGGCAAGGTGCACGGGCTGATCAGCCGTGAGGCTACTTATCTGGTGACGGATGAACTGGCGCCAGGACAGACGGACACGATGTGTCTCGCATTGCTGGTCAAAGGAGACCCCGAAGCGGTCGAGGCGGTGCGAACGCATGCTTGCATCGCCATCGACGGGTGCGCCAAGGCGTGTGCCGAGAAGAACGTCGCCCTCTCCGGGGGAACCGTCACCAAAGCGATTCAGGTGGCCGAAGCATTCAAGAACCACCGGGGCGCCAAGCCGGGCAGCGCAACCACGCTGACCGACGACGGCTGGGCCATCACACGGGAGATCGCCGGTTCAGTCGTGTCAGAAGTGGAGCGCCTGCGCGCCAGTGAGGAGGTTGTCCAATGAACCCGGAAATCACAAAGGTCGGCATCATCTGCTGTAGCGGCGAGGCGATTGCCGAGGGAACGATTTCGCGCCTGGCCACGCGCAGGGTTCTCGAACTACTGCGGCCGAACGCCACGGTCACGCTTTGCCTGCCGCTCTTTCTTGCCGGTAATGAAGGCGAGCGGAATTTCGCGAAGACGCATCCTACGATCACGATTGACGGGTGCGACAAGCAGTGCGCCAAGTGGGGCACGGAAGAGCACAGCGGCCCGGTAAGCGCCGCGCTGGTGGTCACCGATATTCTGGGGACTCAGGCCACGGGCTGCCATCGGTCGTCGCGGCACGCCTCGCAGCCGGAGAAGGAGGCGGTCTGGGCGGTGGCGGAAAGGATCGCCGCTGAAGTGGACAGCGTCCTGGCCGAGACGGAACCGCGCGACGGCGCGACGGCCCCGACGAACGGGGCTCAGTGTTCCTGCTCGAGCCCGGTGCCGGGCGGAAAGCTGACGATTTCGGGCACTGCCGTCACAATCCCTGGTCTTTCACTGATCTTCGAACAGTGTGCAGAACGCAACATCCCGGCGGATGCGACCGGTTGCGCCGCGTTGCTGGACACCGTGAAGATCTATCACCGCATCCTGCCCGAGGAAGAAGGCGAATACCGGAGCACACTGTTGGCAGCCTATCAGGACTTTCGGAACGGCAACAAGGCGGCGAGGTAGTGGAGATCCTGTTCCAGTCAGCTCCGACTGTGGCCGAGAACCTCGCCATGGACGACGCCGCGGCGCGCTCGGCATCGGCGACTGGTCTACGGCTATTACGGTTCTGGTGGGGAGGGCCGCCCGCCGTGGTGATCGGTTCCAGCGAGCGTCCGGAACAGGTGGTCTATCCCGAGGCATGCGCCCGGCTGGGTGTGGAGGTCCTAAAGCGGTCCACCGGCGGGGGCAGTGTTCTCCAGACTGCCGGCGTGCTGAACTGTTCGCTGATCACGCCGGCTCCTGCAAGCCTGGACCCGAAGATCGGCTTTCGTCCGGGCCTCAATCTGATATGCGCCATCCTTGCGGCGTTCGGCGTAGTTGGGAAGCCCGCAGGAACGTCGGATGTGTCCGTGGGGGACCGAAAGATCTCCGGCAACGCACAGGCGCGCCGGTGGAAAGCGGTCCTCGTCCACGGGACGTTGTTGGTCGATTTTGATCACGATCTGGCCGATGCGGTACTGAAACATCCGCCGCGAGAGCCGGCATACCGGCGAGCGCGCAGTCATCGGGACTTCCTGATCACGCTGCGCTCGCTTGGCGTGAAAGCAGACCGGACGTCGATCGAACACGCGGCGCTTCATGCGGCCCAAGAGGTATTCGGAAAATTCGAAAGCCCCGGGAGTACTTTTCCGTCCTTCATCCAAGATCTTGTTCCAGGGAGACTCACGTGACGCACCATCACCACGAAACTGCACCCGGTAAGCTTGACCGGCGCTTGTGGGCCAGCGCGGCGTTGAACCTTGGGATCACGCTTGTCGAACTCACCGGTGGTCTGTGGGCCGGAAGCCTGGCGCTGCTCGCCGATGCGGCGCATAACCTGGCGGACGTCGGTGCGTTGGGTCTGGCGATCTTCGCACGCAGGCTGGGCCGGCGCCCGCCCACCCCGCGGCATACGTACGGTCTCAAGAGGGCGGAAGTGGTCGCGGCCCTGATCAACGCAGCGGCGCTGATTGCGATCTCCGCCCTGATCGGCCGTGAGGCGGTGAGCCGGCTATTTCATCCGGAGCCGGTGCGTGCCTCGGTGATGCTGGTTGCGGCGGCGGTAGCGTTTTTGGCCAACGTCGGCTCGGTCCTTCTGCTTCGCACGCATAGCAACGAGGACATCAACGTCAGGAGCGCTTTTCTGCATCTCGCGCAGGACGCTATGGCTTCCCTGGCCGTCGTGGTGGCAGCCTTATTTGCCCGCTCGGCTGTGGGCCGGTACGTCGATCCGGCGGCGGCGATCCTGATCGGGGTCGTCGTCCTTCGAAGCGCCATTTCGATCGTTTGGGAATCGCTGCATACCTTGCTCGAGGCCGCTCCGGCAGGGGTGAAGGTGGAAGAAATGGCCGAAGACGTTGGGCGGAGGTTCACTGGTGTCCGGCTGCATCACGTACACGCCTGGGAAGTGGGGCCGGGCCAGCGGGTGCTGACGGCGCACATGAAAGTTGGCGTAGCGACCTTGCTCGAAGCGGAAGGTGTTGCCGCCGAAGTGCGCCGTTTCCTGCACGATGAATGGAACATCACCCATGCCACTCTGGAGGCCGAAGCCAACGGTTGTGGCCAGGAAGAACTCCTGGGCCGGTGGCAATGAGATGAAGATTTCAAAATTTCTTCCAATGCTCTTTCTGG
>JAMCRM010000368.1 GCA_023380575.1 Acidobacteriota bacterium
GGGGTGGCGTCCGGTTCGTGGTTGGTAGGGGAGTAGCCCAGGATATAACGGTTGCGCAACTCGATGCCGATCTTGGCGGCCACGTCCGGCAGTTCGTTGACGTTATCCACGGGAAAGTGGCGGCCTCCGGTCTGTTCGGCGATGTTTTGCAGGAGTCCCGGACCGGAAAGTTCCTCGGAGGAACGGCCGCGCGTCCCCAGCGGTTCGAAAACGCCGATGGCGTAGATCAGGCAATCGCTCTCGCGCACCAGCGTCCGGACTTCGCCTTCCGAGTAGCGGCTGCTATTGTCACCACCATCGGAGATGATCAAAAGGGCCTTGCGCGGCTTCTCGGACTTCTTCATCTCGTGCAGCGCCATGTAGACGGCGTCCAGCAGCGCGGTGCGGCCTTTGGACTGGGAAAAGGTCAACCGGTTCTGGATCTCCTCCACATGATTGGTGAGCGGCATGGCCAGCCGGGGCCGGTCGCTAAACTCCACCAGGAAAAATTCGTCTTCCTCGTTGGCCGTGCGGAAGAACTGGGCCGCCGCCTGGCGCGATTTGCGGAGTTTGTCGCCCATGCTGCCGCTGACATCAAACACCAGCCCCATGGCCAGGGGGGCGTCATCCGCGGCGAATTGCGTGATGGTCTGCTCCACTTTGTCTTCGAAGATCCGGAAATGCTCTTTTTCCAATCCGGTAACGGGGCGGTTGAGGGGATCCGTCACGGTTACGGGAATCAGCACGAGGTTGGTGTCCACCCGGATGTTGGCACGCGGTTCAGGCCGCCCCGTTTGCGCGGGTGGCCGGGGACGGCGTTGGATTTCTATGTTTTGCGCGCCCGCGGTGAAAACCGAGAAGACAGCAATGTATAAGAGCCCTAGGGTCCTGGATGCCCCGATCATGGGCGGCGTCCTTCGCCATCGATCTTATCACGAGGACGCGCGATTGGCCGCAACTCCGGCGCGCCGCCATACGTTTCAAGATTGTAGAGATTGCGGCCATGCAACGAACTGCGATTTTGGGATTGATTCTAGGTGGCTTGACGGCTTTCCCGGCGTGTGGGCCGAGGGTCTATGCCGTGCGGACGCCTCCGCCGCCTCCGCCGCCTTATTACCGGGCTTACATGGGACGCGCTCCCGGGCCCGGGTACGTCTGGACGGACGGCTTTTGGGCCTGGCGAGGCGGGGGCTATGTCTGGGCTCCAGGCCGCTGGGTGCGCCCGCCGCACCCTCGCGCGCGGTGGGTGCCCGGCTACTGGGCGCACCGGCACAGGGGCTACGTCTGGGTGCAGGGCCGCTGGCGATAAGATGAGGCGTGGAGCGAATCTACCTCGACTGTAACGCCAGCACCCCGGTGGCGCCCGAAATCGCCGGCGCGATGCGGGCCGCCACCCCGTCGAGCGGCTGCCGAACACGACCTGCGAACTGCTTGGCGCAGCTATGTCCCGTTGACCTTGTGGCTGATGAGGCTCAGGAACTCGTCGCGTGTCTCCTTGTGGTGCCGGAAGGCTCCCAGCATGGCACTGGTCATGGCCCCGGAGTGCTGTTTTTCCACCCCGCGCATCATCATGCAGAAATGCCGAGCTTCGCACACCACCCCGACTCCCAGCGGGTCGATCATATCCTGAATGGTCTGGGCGATCTCCTGGGTCAGGCGTTCCTGAATCTGCAGGCGCCGCGCGAAGACGTCCACGATGCGGGGAATCTTGCTCAGCCCGATGACGCGATCCTTGGGCAGGTAGGCGACGTGGACTTTGCCGAAAAAGGGCAGCAGGTGGTGCTCGCAAAGGCTGAAGAATTCGATGTCCTTCACAATCACCATTTCGTCGTATTTCACTGTGAAAAGCGCGCCATTCACCAGCTTCTTGACGTCCGTCCGGTAGCCGCTGGTAAGAAAACGCAGGGCCTTGTCCACGCGCTCCGGCGTGCGCACCAGTCCTTCCCGCGAAGGGTCTTCCACCAGGTTCGCCAGCATCTCCCTGACCAGCGGCGCGATGCTCGCCGCCTCCCCCTTGGGAGTCAAGATTTTCACCTCTGCTTTATTCGATTTCATTGGTCAACACTTCAAAGATGTTGCGTCCGGTCTCCGCGATGGAAATTCTTTCCAGGCGCGGCCAATTGCCGGGGAAGGCATCCCGCCAGCCTCGTTTCAACCGGCGGCCGATCTCCACGGCCAGGTTCTCGGAGGTCGGCACGGCGGCGCGGAAGGCGGCCACCTCCGTGTTGAGATTGCGGTGGTCCAGTTCGTCGAGCACGGCGCGCCGTACCAGCCGGTCGAGCAGGCGCGGATCCAGCACCCGGCCGCAGCGCGGGTCGAGCGGCCCCGCGGCGCTCACCTCTACCTCGTAATTGTGGCCGTGGCCGTACGGGTTGTTGCATTTGCCGTACAGCCGGCGGTTCTCCTCCTCCCCGAGTTGCGGCGCATGGAGGCGGTGCGAGGCGCTGAAGCGGTACCGGCGCGTCACCCGGATCACGCGGCGCCCCCGCGGTAATCCGCAAAGAAATCTGGCATTTCGTAGACCCGCACCTGGTAAAGCCGGTGGCCTTCGCCGGCGACGTGCGGCTCCAGGCGGTTCCAGATATCCACGGCCACATTCTCCACGGTGGGAACCACGCGGTCGAAGGGCGGCACCTCGCGGTTCAGGAAGCGGTGATCGTAGCCGTCCAACACCTGCCGTTCAATCACCTCTTTCAAGTCCTTTAGGTCCATCACCATGCCCGTGAGCGGATCCGGATCTCCCGTTACACTCACCTCGACCACGTAGTTGTGCCCGTGGCCATGCGGGTTGGCATCGGGGCCGAAAAGCCGCTCGTTCTCCGCATCGGAAAGCCCCGGAATGCGGCAGACGTGGGAAGCGGAGAACTCGACTTTTCTGGTGATCAGCATGGGTGCCTTCCTTTTGACTCCGGAGGCCTGCTTTCAGATACAATAATTATAGTTTTTCACAAATGGATAGCGTCAAAATCGATCGTCTTCTCAAGGGCGCCATGGGCGTTCTGCTGGCCGCGCTGGTTTTCTTTATCTATGATGGCATTCGCGAAAAGGTCACCAATGTAGGGGACACCGCGCCGCAATTTTCCATCACAACCGATGGCGGCCGCACCATCACTGCCGCCAGCTTCGGCGGGAAGCTGCTGGTACTGAACTTCTGGGCCACGTGGTGCCCGCCCTGTGTGCAGGAAATGCCCTCGCTCGACCAGTTCCAGAGGAACCTGGCGGGCAACGGCGTGGTGGTGCTGGGGATTAGCATGGATAAAGACGAACGGGCCTATAAAGCGTTCCTGGCGAAGGCGGGAGTATCTTTCCAGACCGCCCGCGACCCGCAGGCGCGCATCAACGCCGACTATGGCACGTTCAAGTACCCGGAAACCTACA
>JAMCRM010000369.1 GCA_023380575.1 Acidobacteriota bacterium
AAGCCGTGCGGACCAAGGACGTGCGTGACGCGGCCAAAGACGGCCCCAATTCCATTCCGAAGTTGCAGGAATACCTCAAGAACCCGGATCTTGACATCCGGCTGGAAGCGGTCAAACAGATTGTGGAAGTGGGCAGCGCCCGTAGCCTGGAGCCGCTCATACAAGCTACCGGGGATAACGATCCGGAGGTGCAGATTCGCGCCACCGACGGGCTGGTGAATTTCTATCTGCCAGGCTACGTGCGGACGGGACTCACGGCATCGCTGCGGCGCGTGGGCGGAAGCCTCAAGGGGAAGTTCACCGACACCAACGACCAGGTGAGCGACCCCTACGTGGAGGTGCGGCCGGACGTGATTGCGGCGCTCGGCAAATTGGCGCGGGGCGGGGCAAACATGGACGCGCGCGCCAACGCGGCGCGGGCGCTCGGAGTGCTTCGCGGCAAAACGGCCGTGCCGGACCTCATCGAGGCTTTGCACTCCAAAGACGGCGGGGTGATCTACGAATCGCTGGTGGCGCTGCAGAAGATCCGCGACGAATCCGCCGCCCCGAAGATCGCCTTCCTGCTTCGGGATTTCGACCAGAAAGTCCAGTTGGCGGCCATCGAGACCACCGGACTGCTGCAAAACAAGGATGCGCTGCCGGGGTTGCTGGATGTGCTCCAGCGGACGCGCGATGCCAAAGTGCGGCGCGGCGCCCTCACCGCCATCGCCATGCTGCCGGACCCGAAAAGCCGCGACATTTACGCGCGCTACCTGCGGGACAAGGACGACCAGATGCGGGCCGCCGCCGCGGAGGGCTTCGCGCGCCTGAAGACGCCGGCGGACATGCCGATGTTGGAGCGGGCATGGTCGGATGAGACCAAGACGCACCCCCGGCTTTCGCTGGCGTTCGCGCAGGTAATGCTGGGGAAAACGGATATGGTGGAGTTCAGCCCGCTGCAATACCTGGTGAACACGCTCAATTCGAGTGCGTATCGCGGCGAGGCGTACGCCTTCCTGGTGGAACTGACACGGGACGCCCGCGTGCGGAATGTGCTCTACGGGCCGATGGTGACGGGGACCAAGGACGAAAAGGTCTATCTGGCCCGCGTGATGGCGCGCAGCGGCGACCAGGAAGCCATACCGCACCTCAAGAAACTGAGTAACGATGGCGACTCGGAGGTTGCGGAGGAGGGATTGAGGGCCCTCAGAACTTTACAGGCCCGCAGGTAGGGCGGCGTGGGGGCCGGACACGTCCGGCCCCCGGAACCGCGGAAAGAGAGCTTCTACTTGGCCTTTTTCTGCTTCTGCTGGCCGACGCGGACCTTGAAGTGCAACACCTTGGATTCCTGGTACGCCTTGTGGTCGTGCCGGGCGACGGCATCAGCCAGGTAGCTGTCCACGTTAGCGTCCTTTGGCAGCACTGCCATCAGCGTGAAATTATCGTTGCAGACCGGGCAGAACGGCCGGAACCGCTTCACATTCGGAATTGCCATAACTCTACCATTCTAGCAGGAGTGGCCGGACACCGTAAGAGTGGTTACGGGCAACCCGGAGGGCGGTAGCGGCGTCCAATAACACGAGGCCTTCGTGTGGTGTCTCGGATATAATGGCAAAAAGGGCTTCTCTGTAACGGACCTTTATGAATAGCCGAACCAAGTTTTTGGTCGTAATGAGTTCCAGTTGTCTGGTGGTTTTGCTGCTGCTCGGGAGCGTGCTGGGCAAGAGCACAACTCCCAACGGGGCGTATCCGCATATTGGCGTGTACACCGAAGTGCTCTCCCGCATCAAGAGCGAATACGTCGAAGAGCCGGATATGAAGTCGGTCACCCTGGGGGCCCTGAACGGGCTGCTGGAGTCCATCGACCCGTACGCCAGCTATCTCAACGCCGAGCAGTACAAGGACTATCTGAAGAACAAGGACGCCAAGAAGGCGAACGTGGGGCTGGTGCTTTCGAAACGCTTCGGATACGTCGGCGTGGTGGATGCCATTCCCGGTTCCCCGGCCTCCAAAGCCGGCCTCGGGACGCAGGATATGATCGAGAGCATCAAGGGCATCGCCACGCGCGACATGCCCCTGGCCTATGCCTACCTGCTGCTCGAAGGCGAGCCCGGTTCCACTGTCGAGCTGACCGTGGTGCGGATGCGCCACCCGGAGCCCCAGAAAATCAAGCTGGTGCGCGCTCCGGTTGGCTACCCGCCGGTCAATGCCCGCATGATGCCGAATCAGGTCGGCTACATCCGCCCGGACACCCTGGCGCCGGGCAAGGTAAAAGAAGTGGCTTCGGCGGTGGAAAAGCTGCGCAAGGATGGCGCGCAGAAGTTGATGCTGGACCTTCGCAACTGCGCGGTAGGCGGCCCCGAACAAGGTGTCGCGCTGGCCAATCTCTTCATGGACAAGGGCCTGATCACCTACATGCAAGGGCAGCGGGTGCCGCGCAAGAATTTCGACGCGGATCCGGCCAAGGCAGTCTTCGGGCAGCCGGTGGTGGTGCTGACGAATCGCGGCACGGCGGATGCCGCGGAGGTGGCGGCAGGCGCCTTGCTCGACAGCAAGCGCGCGCAGGTGGTGGGCGAGCGGACCTACGGGGACGCCTCGTTGCGCAAAGCCGTGACCATGGACGACGGCGGCGCCATCATCCTTTCGGTGGCCAAGTACTACTCTCCCTCCGGGAAGGCTATCCAGGACGCTGGCGTTACGCCGGGCACCCTGGTGAACGAGCCGGAAGCCCAGATCGAAGTGGACGAGAACGGCGAGCCCCTCCCGGAGGGCACCGAACCGCAGCGCAAACCGGAAGACGATCCGCTCTTGAAGAAGGGGCTGGAACTGCTGCACGGCGCGCAGGTGGCATCGAAGTAAGGACGGCGCGAACTTGACTACGGGGGCCGCCTGCCAAGTGGGCGGCCCTTCGTGTATGGAGGGCGGACTTCAGTCCGCGCCCGGGCTTCCGCCCGGCAATGGCTATAGAGTTTTGAGGTAGGCGATTACGGCATTCTTTTCGTCGTCGCTGAGCATCTCCTTATAGGAGGGCATGCCGTTTCCGCCATCGTCGATTTTGGCCCGCACACTGGCTTCGGAGACTTTTCTGCCGTGGGCCAGGGTGGGCCTTTTGAACAGACCTTTGAGACCGGGCCCTACTTTTCTCCCGGTACTGTCGGCGTGATGGCAGACGGCGCACTGCCGCTCAAAGACCTGCTTTCCGCGGGCGGCCAGGTCGGCTTTCCTGGCGGGGGCCGCCGCGGCAAGCGCAACCAGTGCCAATGCGACCAAGTGGAGTTTCGTCATTCACCGCTTAGTGTACAATCGCTGCCAACCTTCAAGCTGTGTAGAACAACACCAAACCCATGCACAAGCTCCTAGCGCTCAATCGTGGTGAAATCGCCATCCGCATCTTGCGGGCGGCCAACGAACTCGGCCTCGGCACGGTAGCCATTTACTCGCACCAGGACCGGCTGGCGCTGCACCGCTTCAAGGCGGACGAAGCCTACCTGGTGGGGGAGGGCAGGGGCCCGGTGGAGGCCTACCTCGACGTGGACGGCATCGTGGCGCTGGCCAGGGAGAAAGGGGTGGACGCAATCCATCCCGGGTACGGTTTCCTCTCCGAGAACCCCGCGCTGCCGCGCGCGTGCGAACGGGCGGGCATCACATTCATAGGCCCCAGCGCGGAGTTACTGGAACTGGTGGGCGACAAGACGGCGGCGCGGCGTCTGGCGGAGCGCGCGGCCATTCCCGTGGTGCCGGGCACCGAGAGGGCGGTGACGGATGCCGGCGAAGCGCATACGGTGGCGCGGCGTATCGGCTTCCCCCTCATCATCAAGGCCGCCTTCGGCGGCGGCGGCCGGGGCATGCGGGTGGTGGAGCGGGCTGCCGACTTCGAGGGCCTGCTCGAAGAGGCCCGGCGCGAGGCGCAATCGGCCTTCGGCAATGACGCGGTG
>JAMCRM010000370.1 GCA_023380575.1 Acidobacteriota bacterium
CGATCATATACAGTTCGTGGATTTCGAGACCGGCTGGGTCAGCGGCCAATTACTGTTCCCGCTTCCCCAGGACCCGTTTCTGCTGCTGACCGGCGATGGCGGCAAGACCTGGCGTCACCGCCCTGTCTTCGGCGAAAGCCGTACGGGCTCGATTCAACAGTTTTGGTTCACGTCGCGCAAGAGCGGCAGCATGGTCGTGGATCGGGGCCAATCCGGCGAATCGTCCCGCTATGAGCGCTACGAATCCCCGAACGGTGGCGAGACGTGGATGATCCGGGAGACCAGCGACCGGCCCATGCAACTCAAGCGGGCGCAGGCAGCCAACTCCGGCTGGCGCATTCGGCCCGACGCCCCGAGCAGGTCTTTTTGCATCGAACGGCAGCAAGCGGACCGTTGGCATCCGATCGCCTCCTTTGCGGTGCCGATCGACGTTTGCAAATCTCCCGAGACGAAGACGGAGCCGCCGGCCGCCCCTGAAACCGAAGCGCCGGCGCGGCCCGCGGCAGGCGGCCGCCCGCTACAAAGCAGGACTCGCTAACATAGTAGAAGCTGCCGAAGCGGAGCGAATCCAGCCCAGGCGGAAATCATATGATGAGCATGCGTAACATCCTCGCGCTTCCGTTGTTCACCGCTCTGGTGTTCGCGCAGCAGCCAATCGAGGTGGTGAGGGTGATCTCGCAGACCGTCGACCGCAAGATCCCGCTTCCCGGAGAATTCGTTCCTTATGAGACCGCGGCCATTCATGCCAAGGTGACGGGGTTCGTGGACGAGGTGAAAGTGGACCGGGGATCAGCCGTGAGCACGGGCCAGACGCTGGCAACGCTGGTCGCCCCGGAATTGAAGGCCAAAAAGGCGGACGCGGAAGCCAGGGCACGGGCCGCCGAGGCGCAGCACGCGGAAGCCGCAGCCAAGTGGGTTGCCGCGGAGAGCATCTATGACCGGCTGAAGAAGGCGGCGGAAACGCCGGGCGTGGTTGCGGGCAACGAACTGTTGCAGGCGGAAAAGGCGGCGGAAGGCGCGCGCGCGCAGGTCCAGGCAACCGAGGACTCCGTCAAGGCGAGCCGGGTGGCGGTGGATGCCTGGAAAGACATGGAGGACTATCTGGAGGTGAGGGCGCCGTTCCCAGGTATCATCACCAGCCGCAACGTGCATCCGGGAGCTCTCGTCGGACCCGGTGCGGGGGCCTCCAACCCCGCCATGTTTCATCTGGAACAGGACACGCGGCTGCGCCTGGTGGTTTTGGTTCCCGAAGTGGACGTGTCGGGCATTCCCATGGGCCAGCGAGTCACCTTCACGGTGCCGGCTTACCTCAACCGGAAGTTCAGCGGCGTCATCGCGCGGGCGGCACGCTCCATGGATCGGAAAACGCGGTCGATGGCCGTGGAACTGGACGTCACCAACCCGGCTGGCCTGCTGGCCCCTGGCATGTATCCGACGGTGATGTGGCCCCTGCGCAGGTCCCGCCCTTCGCTGCTGGTGCCGGCATCGAGCGTGGTGACGACCGCCGACGGCGCTTTCGTGATTCGCGTGCGCAACAGCATCGCACACTGGATCCCGGTGAGGCGCGGGGCCGTGCTTCCGTCCGCCTCGGGCGATCAAGTGGAAGTGTACGGTTCGCTGAGCGCGGGAGACCTGGTCGTGCTGCGCGGCAGGGACGAACCGCGGGAAGGCAGCAGCGTCTCCGTGAGCATGCCGTCGTCCGAAAAGACGTCCTGAAACCGTCAGCGCGCGCGGCGGACGCACAGCACGCGGATGGAAACGGGTGTATTGCTCACTTCAGTGACTTCAATCAGGGTTTCGAAAAAGGGCATCGGCTCGGACCCCGTCATAGCCAGCCGAGTCTGTATCTCCCGGTAAAAGGCGGGGTCGGAAAGCCGGCCCGAAAGCATCTCCACAATGCCCGCGGAAGGTCCGCCGATTAGCAGCACCCGGCCGCGACCCGACAGGTTCGGCAAAAGCCCCATGCGTCCGTAAGTGCGGAGCTGGCCGTCGCGGCTGTTCGCCCGATAGGCCGGCAGCTCCCCTGGCCGCGGCCGGACATTACGGATGTAGACACTCCCACCCGCGTCCTGGGTCACCTGGAAGTTGAGCTTCGGCTCGAACAGTTGCACCCAGGGGTTGCCAAACGGACCGCTCAGCAAAATGACGTTGTCATCCACGAAGTCGCGTTCCGTGACCTGCCGGGGATGCCGCACCAGAGCGGTACCGGGGCGAAAGGCTGGAACAAGCTTGACGAGGCCGGAAACATTCCCTATACCAAACAACTGGACGTTGTCGATCCAATCGAGCGCCTTACGCTCCTGCGGAGTACGCACCGCATCCCCGAGCCTTGTATGCCGCTGATAATCGGAAAGCGCCGGCGCCGAACCGGTGACATCTTTATACATCTGCATGGCCGCATCGGCGCATACGATCAGCACTCGATGATCAGGCTCCGGTTGCATGAGTCCCAAAATCGTTGTGTGATCGGGTCGCAGGTGCACGTTCCAGATGAAAGCCACCGTCACGGAGAGGAGTGCGCCTACGGCCGCCGCCGCTAACCAATCGGCTCGAAGGCGCCAAAGGACCTTAGGGCTGACCGCCGGTAATCGCGTCGCCACAACTTCCAAAAAGACGGGCACATAGGCCCCGCGCGGGATATCGATTCGCCAGGGGTCGTCTTTGCCTTCCGTCAGGTAGTACTCAGCGATCTTGGCGCGCAGTTGACGGGCAGTGACGCGGACGATGTTGTCGTCTCCCGTAAAGTGATCGGTCTGCCGGCCGAACACGGAAATCGCCAACGCCTGCTCCTTGAGTTCGGCCGCCCGGCCTGCGAGTACCGCCTCCCCGGCGAAAGAGAGAAACTGGCGGAGACGCGCGCGGTTGGCGAAAGCGCGGCTGTTCAGAATCCGCTCCAGGGCATCGCGCCTTGAGTCGCAAGGCGTCCCTGAATCGGCCGATTCCACGCTCCCGGCCTGAGACTTGACCCCAAACATTAGAAGAAATCCTAGCATAACGTCGCGTATTCCGGGGAATTTCCCCGTGAAATCCCTTTCGCAACTG
>JAMCRM010000371.1 GCA_023380575.1 Acidobacteriota bacterium
GTCAAGGGACTGCGGCCGTTCGGTAAGTTCCTGGGAGATTGACGGCCGGCTCCAGCCTCAGCCGGGAAGTCGCGGCGGTTTGCTAGACTCAGTATTTTCATGGCAATCCCTGAAACGGCGGTTTCGTTCCTGGCGGCGCTCGCGGCGCGGGCCCGTAAGGTGAACAAGCGGATTGTTTTCCCGGAGGGGTCCGATCCGAGGGTGCTGGAGGCGGCGGCGCGTTTGGCGCGCGAGGAAGTGCTGCGGCCCATCCTGATCGGCCCGGTTCCGGCTCATGTTCCCGCCGGCGTCGCCTTCGCAGATCCCGCCAGGTCCGAACTGACCCGGAAGTACGCGGCGATCTATTATGAGCGGCGGCGCGCCAAAGGGATCACGCTGATCGAGGCGGATTCGGTGGCCGCAAAGCCGCTGTATTTCGCATCGCTCATGGTCGCGGCGGGAGATGCCGACGGAAGCGTGGCAGGCGTCGCCAGCACCACGGAAGCCACCGTGCGGGCGGCCATCCAATGCATCGGCCCGCAAACCGGCATGCGGCGGGTGTCGAGCTTTTTCATCATGGCCCTCGGCAGCCGCGGACACGGTCACGACGGATTGATGCTCTTCGCCGACTGCGCGGTGGTAGTTCATCCCAATGCCGAGGAACTGGCCGAAATCGCCATCGCGACCGCGCAGAGCGCACGGGTGCTGACGTCCATGGAACCGGCCGTGGCCCTGCTCTCCTTCTCCACCAAGGGGAGCGGCCGGCACGATCACGTGCGGCACGTAGTGGAAGCCTACCGGATAGTGCGGGAGCGCGCGCCCGGCCTGAATATCGACGGCGAACTCCAGGTGGACGCAGCCATTTCCGAAGCGGTGGCGAAGATCAAAGCGCCGGGATCGACGGTGGCGGGGCGCGCGAATGTTCTCATCTTCCCGGATCTCTCCGCCGCCAATATCGGTTACAAGCTGGTGGAGAGATTGGGCGGCGCATTCGCCATCGGACCTCTGCTGCAAGGGCTGGCGAAGCCGGTCAACGATCTTTCGCGGGGCTGCGCCGCGGAAAACATTTATCAGGTGGCCGTCATTACGGCGATACAGGCGGGGGCGCTGGGTTAGGCCCGCCCGGGGCGCGAGATGCTGCCGATCCATTTTGTCTATCACGACGGGTACGATCTGAACCTGGGTCAGCATGTGTTTCCCTCGCAAAAATTCCGCTGGATCCGGGACCAGCTCGTGCGCGACCGCATCGCCGCACCGGAGAATTTCGTAAAGCCGCAGCCCGCCACGGATGCGGACGTTCTCCTGGTCCACGAAGCCGAATGGATCCGCAAACTGAAGACCGGCACCCTGAGCTATTACGAAATCCTGCGTCTGGAGATCCCTTATACCCGGCAGACCATGGAGGCATTCTGGATCGCTGCGGGAGGCACCACCCTGGCCGCCTCATTGGCATTGGAGGAGGGCATCGGCTTCAATGTCGGCGGAGGCTTCCACCACGCCTTGCCGGACCACGGCGAAGGATTTTGCGCCATCAACGATATTGCGGTCGCCATCCGGTGCCTGCAACGGGACCGCAAAATCGCGCGCGCCATGGTGGTGGATTGCGACGTGCACCACGGCAACGGAACCGCCACGATCTTCGCCAAAGACGATTCCGTCTTTACCCTCTCGATCCACCAGCTCAATAACTACCCGCACGAAAAGCCGCCATCCAACCTGGATATCAACCTCGAAGACGGCATTGGCGACGAGGAGTATTTGAAGCGCCTTGAAGCCGGCTTGGGCGACTCGCTGGAGCGATTCAGTCCGGATCTGCTGGTGTACGTGGCCGGCGCCGATCCCTATTTCGAAGACCAGCTTGGCGGGCTTTCGCTCACCTTCGACGGACTGAGCAGGCGGGACCGCCTGGTCATCGAAAGCGGACTGCGGCGCGGCATTCCAGTGGCCATCGTGTTGGCCGGCGGGTACTCCTACTACGTACAAGACACCATCACCATTCACTGCAACACGGCCCGGAACGCAAGACTGGCGCTGAGCCAGGCCGGATGGAAGCGGCCATGTGGGGAATTCGGTACTACGGGAAATTAACCAATGTCCAATCGTCGTCAGTTCATGATTCAGATCGGTGCCGCGGGTGCAACGCTGGTGAGCCCGCTGCCGGAGTGGGCCGACACTTCCGAACCACTGCTGGACCGGCTTAAGGCGGGGTGGATTCTTCCTCCGCGAAGCTACCGGCCCCATACCCGCTGGTGGTGGCCCGGCAGCGCCGTGACCAAGGAAGGGATTACCTGGCAACTGGAGCAGATGCACAACCAGGGCATGGGCGGCGTGGAGATCATGAGCTCCTGGGGCTGGTACGAGAAGGGCAACCTCGAGTATCTCTCCCCGGAGTGGATCGAGATGGTGCGGCACGCCATTCAAAAAGCCTCGGAGCTCGACATGGAAGTGGCCCTGACGTTCGGGCCCGGCTGGAGTTTCCGCGGCTTCTGGGTGCCGGTCGAGCACCGCAGCAAAGTGCTGGCCGCCGGCTGGCAGGATGTGAGCGGTCCGGGCACTTTCGACGCCGAACTGCCGCACTACAAGGAAGTCGCCAGCCGCCGCAACATGCTGGAGCGGGAGGAGTTCGACTGGAAAGCGCCCGATGACGACAAAGTGATTGCGGCGATAGCGGCACGCGTCAAC
>JAMCRM010000372.1 GCA_023380575.1 Acidobacteriota bacterium
GGTCGCCCCGGCGCCCGCCAGTAAAAGAACGAACGCTGCGCCAGCGCGGCGGTGGCGCAGCAGGCGAGTACGCAGGCAAGCCGCGTAAGTCTTCTCATTCCTCCATTGTGGCTTCTGTTGGTCCCGGCTTCAACGTGAGCCGCTATGGAACAGCCACGAAAATCCCGCCCCCGCTCCGTTGAGGTATAATTTTCAGGCGGTGCATATCCAGTCCATTGCCAGTTGCTGCATGCTTACGGTGTCCTTCCCCTTACTTGGGTATTGGGTGGTGCAGACTTTTGCAGTATTCCGGGAATTCAGCGCCTGACAAGGCTTACCCTCCGTTGGCTGAAACGCGGCGGCCCCCGGGTCCGTCTCAAATGCTTGTTATAATCAGGACGAAACGAAGAATAAAGTAGACCGCCGCCATCGTGCACCTCGCCGGTGAGCGAAAGCGGCAACTGTGTTCGGAGTTTTTAGCTAGGCGTCTTCTCCAAAAGCATGACGAAGTATATTTCCGCATTCTTCCTATTGGGCTGCGCCGCCGTTCCTGGCCTGGCCCAGAGCATCCCTGTGGACTTCGCAACCGGGCAGGCGGCGCGGGCCTTTATCGGGCAGACGCAGGCAGCCCGGGGGGAGCCCGGGGCGAGCGATACGCTGCTGGGGGGTGCCAGCGGCATTGCCTATGCCAATAACATGCTCTTCGTGGCCGACTCCAACCGCGTCGGCTCCGGGCCGGACAACAACCGCGTGCTTATCTACCGGAACGTCGCGGGCATGATCCCCCAACCCACCGACGAGCTGTTCTATACGCAGCGTTGTCCCTCCTGTGTGGGCAAAGCCGATATCGTGCTGGGCCAGCCGGATTTTACGTCCACCAACCCGAACCAGTCTGATGTGCTGAACACGCCGCCCTCGGCCAGCACCATGCGCACCCCCGGCGGGGTGGCTTCGGACGGCAAAATCCTGGTAGTGGCGGACACCAACAACAATCGCCTGCTGATCTGGAACCAGATTCCCACGGTGAACGATCAACCCGCCGACGTGGTAGTGGGCCAGCCGGATTTCGCGCATGCCTCGATTCCCGGTGTCACCCCCACGGCGACCTCCATGCGCGGGCCACAGGGAGTGTGGCTGCAGGACGGAAGCCTGTTCGTAGCCGACACGGGGAACAATCGCGTTCTGATCTTCAATCATGTCCCCACCAGCAACGGGGTGGCGGCCGACGTGGTGCTGGGGGTGCCCAATTTCGGCTCCGCGCCGCCGGAAACGGAAAATCAGGTACCCATACCTTCCCCCTCGAACATGCTGAACCCCGTCGCGGTAACTTCCGACGGGCAGCGCCTGTACGTCACCGATATCGGTTATAACCGCGTACTCATCTGGAACTCCATCCCCACCACCAACCAGGCGCCGGCGGACGTGGTCATCGGGCAGCCGAACATGAATAGCGGGGCTCCCAATAACTCCTACGCCGTCGATTCCAGCGGCAATCAAACCAAGGTCCTGTGCGATTCCACCGGCACCGATCCCAACAATAACAATGCGCCGATCTTCCCCAACAGTTGCCTGGCAACGCTCAGTTTTCCGCGCTACGCGCTTTCCGACGGGCAGCGGCTGTTTGTAGCGGACGGCGGCAACGACCGCGTGCTGGTCTTCAGCAATGTGCCTACGCAAAACGGTATAAGCGCGAACTACGTCGTGGGGCAGGTCGGCGGCGGCATCAACCAGGCCTCCGACGCGGCGGATTCCATGCGCACCCCTATGGCCATGACCTGGGACGGCGTCAACCTGTACGTGGCCGACACCTACAACCGCCGCATCAACGTGTATTCGCCCGCCGAGCATAACATCCCATACTCCGGGGTCCGCAACGCCGCCAGCTTCGAGATTTTCGCAGTGGGCAAGATCACGATTGGCGGCGATATTCAGGAAAAGGACGTTCTCAAGGTCACTATCTCCGGCACGGATTACTCCTATACCGTAAAAAAGGACGACACGCTAGAATCCATCATCACGAGCGTGGTGGCGCTGATCAACGCGGATAAGGGGGATCCCAACGTGTTCGCCCTGGCCGACACCGTGATTGATGCCATCGTGCTGATCGCCCGCGCGCCGGGCTCCGACGGCAACAATGTCGAGTACAGCACCACCGTCACCCCGGATACCGCATTGCTCGCAGCCAGCGCGGAGGCCGCCAACCTGAGCGGCGGCATGGACGCGGCCAAGATTGCGGGGGGAACCATCGTCAGCATCGTGGGGGACAACCTTAGCGACCAGACCGCGGAGGCGCCCGCCGGCGCCGAGACCCTGCCCACGGACCTGGGCGGGACGCAAGTGTATTTCGACGGTGTGCGCGCCCCGCTGCTCTACGTCTCCCCGACCCAGATCAACGCCCAGATCCCCTATGAGCTCTTCGACACCACCAGTATCAGCGCCTGGGTACGCACGGTGCGGCGCAGCGGACTGGTCAGCGTGACCACTCCGGTGGCGGTCACCATCGGGCCGGGCTCGAGCGTGTCGTCCGGGGGGCAGTTGCCAACGTACTGGTTACGGCGGAGGGCCCGTTGATTGGAGAGCTTGGCGCCGGTGCCGGCGGTGACGACGA
>JAMCRM010000373.1 GCA_023380575.1 Acidobacteriota bacterium
CTCCGCCTTCTTCGTCTTCCCCAGGCTCTTCAACGGGCGGCGGACGGGGCGGAAGCATTCCTCCCGGAGGCACCACGCAGCCCGGAACGCAGCCGAGTCCGTTTCCGGGGAGCCGCGATAACCGGTATCCAGGACAAGACCAGACGCAGTTTCCGGATACGACGCAGCATCCGATTTTTCTGTCCGGAAAGGTAATGCTCGATGACGGCACGCCGCCGCCGGATTCCGTGGTGATCGAACGCGTCTGCAACGGCAATCCGCGTCCCGAAGCCTACACGGACTCCAAGGGCCGCTTCAGTTTTCAGCTCGGCCAGAATCAGTCCATGATGCCCGATGCCAGCGTCAGCTCGGCCTCCGATCCGGGTGCCGGCGGGCGTCCCGGTTTCGGCTCCCAGACCGGCGGGTTTGGACCCAACAGCCGCGGGATCAGTGAGCGCGACCTGATGGGCTGCGAGTTGCGCGCCTCGCTGGCCGGCTTCCGCTCCGATGTGGTGAATCTTACCGGACGACGCGTCCTCGATAACCCGGACGTCGGGACCATCATCCTTCACCGTCTGGGTAACGTGGAAGGCACGACAATCAGCATGACCAGCCTGCAGGCGCCCAAGGATGCCCGCAAAGCCTTCGACAAGGCCAAGGACGCCCTACGCAAGAAGAAGACGGCCGATGCCGAAAAAGATCTGACCAAGGCCGTGCAAATCTATCCCAAGTACGCCGCCGCCTGGTTCCAGTTGGGCCGGCTGCAGCAGGCGCGGAACCAGTTTGCCGAAGCGCGGAATTCCTATGAACAGGCCCTTGCCGCCGACGCCAAATTTGTGAACCCTTATCTGCAGCTTGCGGTCCTCTCGGCGCGCGACAGCAAATGGCAGGACGTAGCCGACACCTCCGACCGGGTCATCAAGATGAACCCGCTCGATTTTCCGGAGGCGTACTTCTATAACTCGGTCGCGAACTTCAATCTGAAGAAACTCGATGCCGCCGAGAAGAGTGCGCGCGAGGTCGAGAAACTGGACACCAGGCATCAATTCCCCCAGGTCGCCCACCTTCTTGGGGTCATTCTGGCGCAAAGGCAGGATTATTCCGGCGCGGCGGAACAACTGCGGAGCTATCTCCAGTTCGCGCCCAACGCGCAGGATGCCCCGGCGGTGAAGTCGCAGCTTGTCGAACTGGAAAAGTTGACCACCGCAGACGCGGTCAAAACGCAACCGTAAGCTATTTGCGGACGAGTCTCACCATGCGGCGGCTGAGCGTCGGTTCTTTTAGGGAGCCGGCGGAAGCCGCCGCTCTCAGCACATACTCTCCCGTGGCGTCCGGCAGGTTCAGATCGCATTCGTATGTCTGCTGGCCGTTGCCTGCGGGGCTGGATTTCGCTTCGCCGCGCGGGCGGTATATAATCTAGCGGAATATCGGGCGGGAAACTCCGATTTGCCGCCCTCCAGGAGGCACGATGTCGAAAACCGCTTGCCCGTTGACCCGCCGTCAGTTCGGGTTTTCGCTTTGCAGTATCCCTCTCGCCCTGCCATTGGCCGCGCAGGAAGCCGGATCCGGTCCATGGAACGAGCCGGCTACGGTGGCCAGGGTTTATCTTGCCGCTCCCAAGGTCCACTGGCCGAAACCGACATTGGACGTGGATGCGGAAGTCAGGGAAATCGAAGCCCGGCTCGCCGAAGTCGGCCGGAAGCATACTGAGAACGTCCGCCTGACCGGCGGGGAAGTGCTGCGTGCGCCCGAGGAGGTCCGGCCCTGGCTGGCCAAAATGGGCGCCATCGATGGTGTGCTGATCGTGCCCATTTCCCAGCCCACGCCACCGCTGGGCGCGCTCCTGGACGCGCTGGAGGTGCCGGGATTGTTCTTCTCACGCCCGTACGCCACCCACGCCTGGTCCACGATCGCCGGAATGCGCAAGCAGGGCAAAAAGCTCGACGTCGTGGCCAGCAGCAGCTACGGCGACCTCGACCCCTACATGCGCATGTTTCGCACCGCGCATCACATGCGCCACAGTAAAGTCCTGGTGGGCGCCACCACACCGCGCGGCCGGGACGTTACCGCCGCTGCCTACAACAAACAGTTCGGAACCACTTTCAAATTCATTACCGGCCCCGAGTTCCGGCAGGCCTTCGATGCAGCCGACGAGCGCGCCGCACAGAAGGAGACCGATGCGTTCGTGCGGGGCGCGCTGCGCGTGGTGGAACCCTCGCCCAAGGAGATTCACGATGGCGTGCGCTTTTACCTGGCGCTCCGGAACATGCTCCGGCAGGAGAAGGCCAACGCCCTCACGATCGACTGCTTCGGCAGCCTCGCGGCCAATACCCTGCCCGGCTATCCTTGCATCGCCTGGTCAAAGTTCAACGACGTGGGGCTATATGGGGTCTGCGAGGGCGACCTCCACTCGACCATGACCCAGATGCTGGTCACCTCGTTTTCGGGTGTGCCCGGGTTCGTCTCCGATCCGGTCTTCGATGTAAGCCGCAATGAAGTGATCCACGCGCACTGCGTCTCCGCCACCAAGATGAAAGGCATTCACGGCCCCGCCTCGCCGTACATCCTCCGCAATCACCTGGAGACGAATGAGGGCGCGGTAGTGCAAGTGCTGATGCCCTCCGGAGAAACCATCACGGTGTCGCGCTTCGCCGGCCCCACGAAACTGCTGGTCTCCACGGCGGAAGTAACCGGAGCGCTGGACAGCGACCGCGGCTGCCGCAGCCAGATTCGCACGCGCGTCAGCGACGCCGAGAAATGGTTGCAAAACTTCACCGCCGGCCTGCATCGCGTCATCTTTTACGGCGATCACGTTCAGACCGTCGAGCGCATGGGGCGGCTTATGGGGTTCCAGGTGGTTCGGGAGATTTGAGGGCGGAGATATGGCTGGTGTGGCGGCGTTCATCAACGCGGCGAGGAATCTTGTAAATCCCCTGACCGCGGAGGGCTACGAAACACGCCCATTGAATTGTCATGAGGCGGTGCTGGGGTGGCTGCTCATTTCCATGGACTATCCCAGGCGATGGCGGCTGCTGCGACTGGCCGCCGCACGCCTGTTTGCCGTCGCGCTCACGCCGCAGTTCCAGGGCGACTGGATGTGGCGGAACATCTACCAAAGCAGAAGTCCGGTAAATATGTTCAGCATCCAGAACGTGCAGGCCGGGGATATTCTCTGCTCGGGCAATTTCGGCTATCCCACGCACTCCATGGCGGTCGTGTCCGCGGCACAGAGTGCCGCGCTGCATCGGCAGGTGGTGAAGATCCGCGGCTTCAATAACATCGGCACATTTGGCCAATTGCTGCCAAACGTGCCTCCGGTGGCGAATCCGCCGCAGTATGACAACAACGACAGGGATGTCGCCGATCCAGCCGTTTGGAATGTGATAAAGAACGCCGGATTCGGACAGAATGGCGTCAGCCTGTTTCGTATCCCGTATGCCGCTGCCCAAGCCAGCATAGCGCGGGCGTTTCCGTGGGAAAACTCGATCCTTCCGGTCACCGGCGGAGAGAGATGGCACTACAACGGAATGACAGGCTGGAGATGGTATTGAGAGGAAGAAACGCTCGTAGCGGGCACCTTACGATGCCCGCTACGGCCGCGTAGAAAAGATTTGACCCTGTATTTGTAACTTCCTGGTCCCCTTCGCATCGGGGCAATACAAATATAGCATAGCAGGAAGAACGCCGGCTCAGGCGACCTTTTCCGCGATCGACTTGGCTTGCAGGAACAGCAGCAGGTAGTCCGGACCGCCGGCTTTCGAGTCCGTCCCAGACATATTGAAGCCGCCAAAAGGATGGGCCCCGACCATCGCTCCGGTGCACTTCCGGTTCACATAAAGATTGCCCACGAAGAAGCGCTCGCACGCGGCACGCACATGCTCCACATTATTGGAGTAAATCGCGCCGGTCAGGCCGTATTGGGAATCGTTTGCCAGTTCGAGGGCGTGCTGAAAATCGTTCGCTTTCGTCACCGCGAGCACGGGGCCGAAGATCTCCTCCTGGAAAACCGTGGCCTTCGCGTCCACATCGGCGATGATGGTGGGCGGGACAAAATAGCCCTCACCGGGCAGGGGCGCGCCGCCGGCTATCACGCGTCCTTCCGTCCTCCCGGTTTCGATATAGCGTAGGATGGACCGCCGCGCGCCGTCGCTGATGACCGGTCCCATGTAATTTCCGGGATCGTCCGCCGGGCCCACTTTGAGCGACTCGGATTTGCCTTTCAACTTCTCCAGAAACATTTCATAGACTTTGGCATCGACGATAGCGCGCGAACAGGCCGAACATTTCTGTCCCTGGTAGCCGAAGGCGGAGACCAGCACCCCTTCCACCGCCTTGTCCAGGTCGCAATCGGCATCGACGAGAATGGCGTCCTTGCCGCCCATTTCAGCGATCACGCGCTTGATCCAGCGCTGGCCGGGCTGGTGTCTGGCGGCGAGTTCGTTAATGCGCAAGCCGACGTCGCGGGAACCGGTAAACGCCACGAAGCGCGTCTTCGGGTGCTGGACCAGCACGTCCCCCACGGCGGCGCCGCTCCCCGTGAACAGGCAGAGCGACCGTTCCGGAAATCCGGCATCGAGCAGCAGTTCGGCGAATTTCGCCGCGATAGTCGGGGTTTCGCTGGAAGGCTTGAGGACGACCGTGTTGCCGGTGACCAGGGCGGCCACCGTCATGCCGGCCAGAATCGCCAGCGGGAAATTCCATGGCGGGATGACCACGCCCGCGCCTAGCGAAAGATAGCGCAACTCGTCGCGCTCGCCGGGCAATTGCAGAAGCGGCTGCGGTCCGCTCAGCCGCATCATCTCCCGCGCGTAATATTCGCAGAAGTCGATGGCTTCGGAGACATCGGCCTCGGCTTCCGGCCAGGTCTTCCCGGCTTCGTAGACCAGCCAGGCATCAAACTCCATTTTGCGCCCGCGCAGCAGTTCGGCGGCGCGCAACAGCAAACGCACCCGCTGTTCCGCCGGCGTGCCGCTCCATTCCGGAAAGAACGACGAGGCGGTTTCGACGGCCCGGTGCGCCATCTCCGCCGTGCCCTTCTGGTGCACTCCGATCACTTCGGCCGGCCGGGAGGGATTCACGGATTTCAACTTGTCCGCGGTAGCGAACGTCTGCCCGTCGATCCTGAGCTCGTATTCCCGGCCGCGCGGCCGGTATCA
>JAMCRM010000374.1 GCA_023380575.1 Acidobacteriota bacterium
AGAAGAAGAATGGATGTTACCCGCGGCGAAGATTCGGTTGCCCACGGACTCCACCGCGGAAAGCTCCAGGTAAACCGGGCAGGGCTCCTCCTCCGTACAATCGAGGCCGGCGGAATGCATGTCGTCGAGACTGCACTGATATTGCACCTGAATCGGTTTGCCTTTGTTTTCCAGCAGGGATTTGTTTGCGGGCGCCTGCCCTCCCAACCCCGCGGCCGCGGCGAGGACCACAATCGATACCCTTTTCACGCCCAAGGGTTTAACATTCTTTAACAATGGAAACGGGAAACCCACGTAACTTCCTACACCGGCCACGCGCCTACGTAATCAAATCCCCGTTACGACGAGCGGGCGCACTCACCCTATCACCCAAACAGCGCCCGCTTTAAAACCGCAAATCAACATCAAATCTCCCAATTCGGCACGAATCTGGCGTTCTTTTCGGTCCAGGTGCGCTCCAATTCCGCGAAACTGGCGTGGTCGAGGAGCTCCGAAATAGCCGTATCCACCCGGCCCCATAGCTCGGCGAAAGGGGAATCCGGATTGCGGCGTGCCCGCGATTTGGCATTCTGCGCGCCTTCGATGAAGCGCAGGACTTCCCCTACGGTAATGCTCTCGGCGGGCCGCGCCAGCAGATATCCGCCCTCGACGCCGCGGCGGGATTCCACGAAGCCGCCTTGCTTGAGACTGGCCAGGATTAATTCCAGAAATTTCTGCGGGATTCTTTGGCGCCGGGCAATATCGGAGATTTTGACGGGCTCTCCGGTCTGGTGCGAGGTCAAATCGAACAACGCCTCCAGAGCGTACTCACCTTTAACAGAGATGTTCATGGGCTTTCGGACAAGGCAATCTCCCCTGCCCAACTAGAGATTAGGGAAAAACAGTTACAGAGTCAACACGGCAGGGGTGGAGAAATCACACTTCCGCCGCATCGGCGGCAATCCTCGAGACAGCGGCCTGAAACTTTCCGTTGGCGGCGCGGGGAATCCGGGCGACCTCTTCGAACGCCACCTCCACGTCGCCCATTCGCTCCCGCACGCGGTCGCACAGCGTGCGCCGTGTGGCGGGCGTGAAACCCGCCGCGGGGACGTAGCGGATGCGAAATAAAGTAAAGCTTTCCTGGATGATCTGGGCCTCGGCGAGGGGCATGTCGGTTTCAAAAATCATCTCCACCGCGGCGGGTGTGATGCGGCTGCCGTCCGCCCGGCGGAAGATGTCGCTGGTGCGCCCCTCCACAGCGAGCAGTACCGGCAGCGACCGGCCGCAGGGACACTCGCTCCCCCGCTCCGCCAGGGTAACGATGTCTCCGACGCGGTAGCGCACCAGGGGCATGGCGCGATTCAGGAATGCGGTAGAGAGGAGATGCCCGGCGGGTCCGCCGTCCCCGGCCGGCACGGCTTCATACCACCCCGCTTCCGGCCAGAGGTGCAAACGCCCATGCTCGCACTCGCTGGCGGCCGCGGCCATCTCCGCCATGCCGTAGGTTTCCCTGACCGGACACCCGAAAGCCGTGCCGATGCGCCGCCGCTGGCCGTCCCCCAGCGGCTCCGAACTGGAAATGGCCGCCCGGATATGGATGTCCTTGCGGCCCGTGCGGATGACTTCGCGCGCCAACGCTTCCAGGGCCGAACTGTGCCCCCAAAGGTAGGCCACCCGATAGCGCACAATGGCGTCCAGGTAGTAGCCCAAGGCCTCCGGCGAGAGGTGATAGGCCGACATGTACAGTTGCCGCAGGGCGATGTTCCACACCCAGTAAGGCGGCTTGTGCTGATCCACCGGCGTCACCAGTTGCCCCCCGATGAGGGCCCAGCGCTGGCGCCGCGAAAGTCCGTACCAGTGACGCCAGCGCGCCTCGGCCAGCGCATACCAGGCGCGCACGGCGTCTGGTGAGAACCACAGGTGCACGGGCTGGCCGGTAGTGCCGCTGGTGGTTTCGTGCACAAGATTGCGCTCGTGGAAATCGTCGGCCACGAAGGCACGCGCATGCCGGCGCAATTCTTCCTTCTCCAGGATCGGCCAGTTCTCGAGGCACTCCACCGGCGAGCGGTCGCCGGCCCGGCGGCGCGCCGCCCAGTGTTCACGGTAATAAGGAACGCGCTCGGCGGCGCGGTGCAGCACCCGCGCCAGTTGCTCCTTCTGCCAGGCGTGCCAGGCCGCGCCGCTCCAGCACTCGCGCGCCAGCGCTTCTTTCACCAGTCGGGCGGTATCCCGCCCGTAACGCGAGTGCCGCAACTGATAACCGTGGATACTGGCGAGCAGGGTCCGCCCCAATGGCGGCATGGTATGGTACACGCGCACCAGGCTGTCGTTCATGCGCGCCCCTGCCTGGCGCTCGTCAGCAGGCTGAAGAGCAGGTAAAAGAACGGAAACGGGCTGCTCATATAGACTTCCTCGGAATGCCGGATGCGCGCCATCGCCCGCAACAGGTCTCCGCACAGGGACGGCAGCGGGGGACCGTTGGGCTTGCGGCGCAGGATTCGCCCCACATGGCCGGAAAGCGACAGGCTGAGCACTCCTTCCGGGCACGCGGGCAATTCGCGTTGTTCGCCGCGCGTGAGCGCGATCAATTCGAAAGGAAAGGAAATTCCCGCCGCCAGAGGGGCATGCAGGGACGTGCCGAAACGCGGATTGAAATCGATCAGGTAGTGCTCTCCGGTCTCCCGGTGCCGGATGAAGTCCAGGGTACAGAAACCGTGGTACCCGGCCACCTCCAGCAAGCGCGCTACCGGGGCGTCCAGCTCCGGCGCGCGGACGGAGCGGCGCATAACCGAATAACCGCCGATGGCCGGAGAAGTCTTGAGCGCCTCGAAGCAGAAGCCGGCCGCCGGCCCCCCCTGCCAGCGAATCCCGCTCCACACGATCATGGGTCCCGGAATGTACTCCTGCACCAGCCGGCAACCCTGGCCGGGAGACCCGGCGAGGATGCGTGCCAATTCCGAAGCATCCCGCGCCACCGTGCACCCCTTGCCGCCGTAACTGCCCGTCGGCTTCACGATGACGGGAAAACGAAGCCCCGCGGCGGCTTCCGCGTCCTGGCACCCGGCGGGCAACACTACGCTTTGGGGGGTTTCTATGCCGGCGCGTTCCGCAAACAGGTTCAATGCCGCCTTATCGTTCACACGCTCCAGCACGTCCCCTCCCGGAAAAGGATAGCGCGCCTCGCGGCAGAGCACGCCGGCATACGGCGCGAGTTGAAACACCTCCCGGCAGGAAGGCAGGAAAATGTCGAGGCGCCGCTCCCGGCACAAACGGCACACCTCAGCCACGTAGGCGGCGGTGTCGGCCAACGCCGGACCCAGGTGAAAACGGGCGACGTAGCGGGAAAAGCGGCAGGGCGAAAGCCCGGTCGCCCCGATCGCCTCTACGTGAACTCCCCGCCGATATAGGTCTGCCGCAATGATATAGGCCAATTGCTGGTTGGCCGTGCCGAGGAGGACGCGCGGGGGGTTATGGTGTGGTTCGGGTATGTTCCTGAATCCTCCGCATACAAGCCTATGAACAGCAACCCTCCCTTGGCAACCCACGCTGGTGCTTCAGAAGACATACTTTGACTGCGCGCTTTCGCCCACCCCGTTGCCGCCCTGCGGCAAAAGCCCCTGCAGGCCAGGGCTCAAACCACCACGGATTCGGCTAATTTGTTGAATTTACTAACACTGAGCGCCTCGGCACGGGAATTGCAGCCTGAAAGGTGCTATGGCATACGTAATCACCGATACCTGCACCAAAGATGCGCTTTGCGTCGATGCTTGCCCGGTCGACTGCATCCACCCCAAGAAGGACGAGCCGGGCTTCGACGAGGCCGCCCAGCTTTTCGTCAACCCCGCCGACTGCATCGACTGCGGCGCATGCGTCCCGGTCTGCCCGACCAACTCGATCTTCCCCGTCGACGATCTGCCGGCCGACCTGTCTGGCTTCACCGAGAAGAACGCGGCTCACTACGCGTAAACCGGATTCGTCCGGACTGCGAACGGGTGGGGCGAGGTTCGCTCGCCCTTACACCTGGAACATCCTGCGTGGTTCCCCCGCTCCCGACCCCTGCCCCATTCTCTTGAAGTGCCGCGCGCACATATAGGCATCCTTGCCGTTAATCGTTTTCCCGTAGTATTCCGACCGATCCAGGCAGAACTCGCAGATCGGTAATTTGTTCACTGCCATGAGGGGCTTTGCGGGCCGATTTTCGCGCGGCGCGCCGGCAGAAGATTTTTCGAATAGAGACATGAGCGCGGCTATCCTTTTGCCCTTTTTACGCCAGCGTGCCGGCACAATCAAGGCGACAGCGCGCCGAATTCGTACCGTAGGTACGGTTAGTACTGGTCGCCCCGACACACTGGAAAGGTGGATGCTCCCAGGGCGGTTGCAACGTGAGTAGGACGGGAACTCTGCCCTGGATCCGGGTCGCCCGCGGCGCCCCGTATTTCGTGACCGAGGAAGGCGACCCCTGGACCCCCATCGGCCAGAACGATGCCATCTCCTGGCCGGACCTGGAGGGCGCTTTCCGGCGCAAGAACCTGCCGGCGGTGGAAGCCTATTTCCGCTTTTGCGCCGCCCACGGGGTCACTTGCCTGCGGCTGATGCTGGAATACTCCCAAAAGGAGAGCCGCTACCTGGAGCAGCCCGCCGGCCGCTTCAAACCGCATGTAGTGGCCCTCTGGGACGACCTCTTCCAACTGGCTGAGCGGCACGGAGTGCGCTTTCTGCTGACGCCCTTCGATACGTTCTGGATGTGGCGGCGCTGGAAACGCCACCCTTATAACCGCGCCAACGGCGGGCCGTGCGCCGGCCGCGACCAGTTGCTGCTCTGCCCGGCCACGCGGAGGGCCATGGAGGCCCGCCTCGAATTTGCCACGCGCCGTTGGGGCTCAAGCGGCGTCATCTTCGCCTGGGACCTCTGGAACGAGATCCACCCCGCGCACGCCGGGAATTCGGCCCAGCCGTTTGCCGAGTTCATCAGCAGCACCGGCAGTTTTCTGCGCTCGTTGGAGACGCGTCTCCACGGCCGGGCCCATCCACAGACCGTCTCCGTCTTCGGCCCCCACATGGTGCTGGACCCGGCCATTAAGGACAGCATTTTCCGCCATGCCTGCTTGGACTTCGCCTCCACGCATTTTTATGACGAAGGCACCATCGACTGCCCTGCCAATACGGTGGACGCAGCCGTCAGCACGGGACGCCTCATGCGCGAGGCCCTGGCGGAAATCCGCGACGACCGGCCTCTTTTCGACAGCGAGCATGGCCCCATCCACACCTTCAAGGACCACCACAAGACCCTGCCCGCGCCCTTCGACGACGAGTATTTCCGCCATATGCAGTGGGCCCACTTCGCCTCCGGAGGAGCCGGCGGCGGCATGCGCTGGCCCAACCGCAAACCGCACTGTTTGACACCCGGCATGCGGCTGGCCCAAAGGGCGCTCGCCGGTTTTCTGCCGCAAATCGACTGGCGGGTATTCCGGCGCGCCAACTGGAACACGGAAGCGCGGGTCAATTCCCCCCACACAGCGCTGTTTGCCTGCGGGGACGGCGCGCAGGCGGTGGTGTACCTCCTGCGCAAAGACACCCTGAACCGCGCGGGCCTGTTGCGGCGCGACGCACCCCCGCTTGAAACCTCGGTCTGCCTGCCCGCCATGCAGCCGGGCGTGTACCGGGTCACAGCCTGGGATACGGTGACCGGCAAGGAAATCTCGCGCGCGGACCAATCCCATTCCGGAGGGCCGTTTTCCTTCCGGACGCCGCCCGTCACGGGAGATACGGCATTTGCGATAAGAAGTTGCTGAGAGAGCGGCGCCCGGCGCACAGTTCGCCACTCTGCTCCGCTGGCGCCCGCATCAGCGTTCGGCGGCGGAGACGATGCGATCCATGGCGCGGTGAAGCTTCTCGTTCACCTGCCGGGCCATTTCTTCCATATCGGGGTTGCCGGTAACCGAGAGCATCTTGAGGGCATCGACAACCCCCACCCATACCTGCTCT
>JAMCRM010000375.1 GCA_023380575.1 Acidobacteriota bacterium
CGGAAAATACCCCTTCGAATGCGTTTGTTGGTGAGTTCAGCGAACCAACTCTCCACCAAGTTGACCCACGAACCGCAGCTGGGATTGGTTGAGGTCGTTCAAAAACCGTTGTGCGGAAGGATCCAGGGTCGAGATCATGCGTTGGCTCCCTAAGGCTGGACCATGTCCAGCAGCGTCTGGGTGAGTTCGTTGAGGACCGTAACCATCTTGGCGGCTGCCTGGTAGGCGCGCTGGTATTGGATGAGTTCGGCGGCCTGCTCGTTGAGCGAGACGCCGGACACCTGCTGGCGGAAGTCCTGCGCCTGCGTCACAAGCTGATTCTGTACGGCGAGCGACTGCGCCGCATCGCTGACCTCGCGGCCGACGCGCGCCGCCAGTTCGCCGTAGAACCCGGTGAAGCTGAGGCCGTCGATTTCGTCCGCGTTGGACTGGGGCTGCGCCAAAGCGGCAAGTTTAAGGCACGTGCCGTTGACGGCTTCGGGCGGGCCGGGGTCGATGGCGGCCAGCTGATCGGGCGTGATCGCCGGATTGACGGACAGGGTCGTCGCCGCCGTGGCGGGATTGCCGGCATCGTAAGTGAACAGTGGCACGCCGGCCTGCGCAGGCGGGCCGCCGGAGATCTCCCCGGCCGTGAGCAGCGCGTTGACGCGGTCCGCGAAGGCGGCGGCCATGCGGTTCAGGTCGCCCTGCTGCGACGAGCTTCCGATCAGATTGGCAAGCGTGACATTGCGGACCGCAAGCACGCCGGCCAGTTTGCCGCCCGTAACCAGCCCCGTGATATCGGCACCCGAGGCGTCGAGCACACGCTCGCTGGGCGCGGCCGAGGGGAAAGCGGGCGGGGGATTCGCCGGCACCGACACGTCCGCGCTCAGCCGGTACTGCCGGTCGCCCACCACCAGCGGCGTCTGGCCTGCCAAAGTTACCGTGTAGCTCCCATCCTCTTGTTGGGTGACGCCGATGTTCGCTAGTTCCGAGAGTTGCTGCAGAGCCGCATTCACGTTCGCATCCAGGCCGGGATCCGCGCCTCGCGAATTCGAACGGTCGGCGTTGAACTGCGCGATCTGCGCCGTGAGCGCATTGATCTGGCCGATAGTGCCCCGAAACTGCGAGTCGGCGTCCGCCCCCGCCTGCGACAGGCTGAGGGCCGCGGCGTGGAAGCTATCCACGAGGTTTTGCGCGTTGTCCAGCACCGTTTGCCGGGCAGTCCCGTCGTTCGGGCTGATGCTCCACGCGGAGAAGCTCTGCAAGAGATCGCTCAGGGCGCCCGGGATGCCACCCTGGCCGGAAATGTCGAAATTGCTTTCGATCGTAGAAAGACCGGCCTGCTTCTGTTCGAAGAGCCCTTGTTGCGAAACCTGCCGGCGAACGGCTTCCTCCGCAAACTGATTGCGCGTACTGGTCAGGTCCAGCGGCCGGATACCGCCGCTCAGCCCTGCCGCCGGGTCGAACGGCAGCGAGACTACATCCTGAATCTGGCGGGCGTAACCCGGCGTGGATGCATTGCTGACGTTGTTCTGGATGACATCGAGTGAACGCTCGAAGACTTGCAGCGCGCCGGCTGATGATCTCAAAGACGAAAACAGGCTCATTGGCGACCCTGCCCCGCCCGGCTATCCCTGGACCGAGACGCGAGGAGCCGGGGCCACCGGGATGGTTTCCGCATCGCGACCGTACACCCCCGCGAACAAACCAGCGGTCTGCGACCACCCCGAAGTGAGGCGGAAGGCGGATTCGAGAAGCCTCTGGATACCGCCGAGTTCGCCCTGGAGTTGTTGCACGCCAGCCGCCATTCCGTCGCGGTTGCCTTCGCTTCCCGCGCGCAGGGCGCTCTGTAGATCCTCGACCGCTTGCGCCAGGGATGTCTGAAGTTCGTCGGTTCCTCGCGTCCACGGTTTCGCCAGCATCTCGCGAGCCTGATGCAAATGAGCCGTTGCCTGCCCGATCGACTGCTTCATAGCCGTCGTCTTCCCGCCTACTTGCCTTCCCCACCCCCGGCCAGGCTCTCATTGATCATGGCGCCGCTCAATGCCCGGACATTGACCCTGTAAGTGCCCCCGCGCACCGCCGCCGACAATGCCGCCACGCGCGACGCGCGCCCGGCCGCATCCGCATTCATGGTGTCCGCAATTTTGCCGGACATGCCAGACAGCCGGACCTGGTCTCCCGAAGCGGTCGGGCTTGTCTTCTGGGTGTCCGCGCGCCGTCCGCGTTCCACCGCGCCGCTGGCGGCGGTTTTCGCCGCTTGCGCGGCGTTGGATCCGGACAGGTCTAGGTTATCGATAATGTTCATTACGGTTAGCTCGTGTCCCTGGCAATCGCGATGCCATCGCAGCGAACAAACATTCCGCTGCCCCCTTTATCGGTCCCTCACAGCCATTTTTCCCACAGTTTGTCCCGCAAAAGCGCCTCCGCCATTGCAGATACGTGGGGGGCCACCCCGGATGAAGACTTCAAAGCCCGATTCGTGGCGGCCGTTTCAGGATTGCGTCCACTGTTCCGCGAGCAGCCTCGCGTACTCACCGGATGCGTATAGCTCGAAATCGAACACAGGAGGCGAAGCCGGATTGAACGTGACACTCTGGCAGTAGGACGTGAACATCGCGTCTGCGTAGCGGTGGTAGTGCTGCAGGAAATCCGTTGAGAGGTGGCCGAACTCGGGAACCTCGGCAAACACCGCCCGCAGTCCGATCGAACGGGAAAACAGGACCCGATAATCCGTTACGCCCCAATTCGCCAGCTTTCGATGTACCGAGGCTGGGGTCCTCGACGCCAGACACTCCGCGAAATGCTGCGGACGAACCAGCCCCGCGGTGGTGGCCTTTCCGTCCCTGGCGACGAAATCCAGGCACTGCTCTATCCAGCGGAAGATGTCTTTTCCCACGAAGTAGAGCATGCGGATCTCATGGTAGCGGCAGACCAGCAGCCTGCGCTGCATCTCCTCGTTCTCATCGCGCTCTTCCGCCGCCAGGGCCAGGTGCAGCCTGGAACTCTCGATCAGCTTCTCGGTGTCCTCAAGTGTGGCAAACGGATGCAGGATCAGTGGAGGCAGTTGCCAGGTCGGTCCATTGTGGTCGCCGCTCATAGATCCTCATTTCAGCCGAAAGGCAGACGCTTTTACGACCGTTCCCGGGATCGGATTCGGTTCGAAGACTCTTCGGGAGACACGGACTTGTCCACCGCCTGGCTGAGGTGCAACAGGCTCTCGGCCAGGGAAGAGATATCACGGCCTGCCGCCAGGTCGGGGCGCGGCTGGCACGGCCCCGTCTGCAACTTACGGCGTTCCCAATATAACAGGCCGATTATGGCGAACGCCACCACGCACTCGATGAACAATATCAACTTTCCCCCTGAATCTCTGAATGGTTGCCTTCCCGCCGGTGCTTCTTCACATCTCACTCAGGGCCGCGGTGAGCGCGCCCTTTGCCGCCGCGGTGCGCGGGTCGGCCGCCAGCCGCACTTCCGAGAGCGCGATTGGAAATTCGCTTTCGTTCAGCACTCTTTCGAAGCGTTCCCGGAATCCTTCCGGCATGGCGCTCCCGCCGCTCAGCACCAGC
>JAMCRM010000376.1:0-2536 GCA_023380575.1 Acidobacteriota bacterium
CAGGCCTGCCTAACGACTCCTCGGTGGCCTTTCTCCCCCAGGCCGTCCGGACCCTGCCAGTCCGGTTCGCCGAGGGCGAGTCCGAATCGCAGGAGATCGTCTTCCAGACCGGCACCACCGCCGGCACCATCACCTTGACCCTGAGCGCCGGCGCCTACTCGGAGCAGCAAACGGTCCTGATCCCGCCGGCTCCGCCCGGCATCGCCTCGGCCAAGGCCGCTCGCGCGGCCTCTTCAGCGCAGGTCGAGATCACCGGCTACGACAACACCCGTTCCGCGGGTCAACTCTCCTTCACGTTCTATGACCGCAACGGCGTGGCCGTTCCACCGGGGGCGATCAAAGTGGATGCCTCGGCGGCCTTTGGCAGGCACTTCGAGAGTTCCGATGTGGGCGGGAGCTTCCTTCTCCAAGCGATTTTTCCGGTGGCCGGCAGCATTGATTTGCTCGATGCCGTGCAAGTGGAACTCACTAACTCCTCGGGGGTTGCCCGCACTGCCCGGCTGCGACTGCAACCTGAGGACGAACGGTTATTACGCCCCGGTTAACCAAAGTCTGTATTGAGCGCCGGTGCGCACAATGCTAGTGTGCATTGGAAAGTGGACTCTATGTTCGGCAATTACAGCACTGAGGTTGAATTCGGCAGGAACTCGAGAGAAGAGAGGCGCGGCAAGCGCCGCTTCCGTATCGACCAGGAGGTGCGCTACCGGCTGCTATACGGCCACCGGATTGCGGAAACGGGGGTTGGGCGGACCCTCGACATGTCTTCAAGCGGTGTCTCTATCACCACTCAGACGATCCTGGCCCCCGGCCTGCCCATCGAGATTTCGATTAACTGGCCGGCCCTGCTGAATGATGTCTGCCCCATGAAGCTCATGATTTATGGCTGCGTGGTGCGGAGCACGGAGCAAGCTACGGCCGTCAACATCGAGCGCTACGAATTCCGCACCCAGGGCGCCCGCGCTTTTCAGAATGCCAACGCCGCGGAAGAAGTCCGCGCCCTCGCCGTGTGAAAATGAAAGCGCCATGGCCCCGGCCAGCGAAGTAGCGGGCCGCCAGCGTCCCTCTTTTGTTTGCCTCGAAATGGACCCGCGGGAGGTTCGCCCGGCTCTCTCCGTGCAGGCGGCCTGGAACCGGTCCTTGGGCCTGATTCGCGGTTGCGAGGAAAACGGCAGCCTCATCGAAGACCACATTCGCGAGGAACTGGACGATAAAGGCTGTTTGCGCGACGCAGGGCGCCGCATTTTCGGCGCTCATCCGATCCGGCGGCAGGTTTGGACCCTGGGGCAACATCTTCGCGCATGGCTTGCCGTACACCCCGGCCGGCAGGTGGCCGCCTGGGTGGGAAACGGGAACCTGCTCGCCAATCCATGGTTCGTTGCCTATGTCCAGGGCGCGCTTTACGCTTTGCGTGATGAACCGGTCGCCGAGCGTACCTACACCTGCCTGGTGGTCCGGCACACCGGGATGGTCACGATTGAACCGCTGCGCTTTGCCGGCCCGGCGGACCCCGCCATCGAATGCGCCACCTTCGGCCAGCGGATTGTGGCCGGGGGCGTGCCCATCACACGCGAGCAATTGATCGCTATGGCGCGCGAAGGCCAGTTCTCCGATCTCCGGCACCTGTTTTTGTTTCCGCGCGTGGCCCAGGGTCCCGAGCGGTGGATAGATCCGGGCCTCCCCGCCTTCCGCAATCCGCAGGTCCTCGAAGACGCCCTGCGCGGCAAACCGATTTCAGCCGACGTCTCCGCTTTCCCGGAAGAGGCTGTACGCGCGGGCATGGCGGCCAAGGGTTACACGGATTACCAACTGGGCGGCGGGGTGCTTACTTTTGTCCCCCGCGCCGGCATCTATCCCCACAATATGATCGGGATCCGCGCGGACGGCGCCCTGATCTCGGTTGCGGTGCGGGGCCTCAGCAACCGTTGTGGGATAACCATCCTGGAAGCCGGCACCCTGATGCACCGCCTGGGATGCCGGGATGCGCTCATCCTCGACAACGGTAGTGACGTCACAATGGCGGTGCGGGGCCGGCAACTCGTCGCAAACGCCCGCGAGCGGTTTCGCTCCCTCCTGCTGTTCCATCACGCCGCCGGGTGCGAGCCCGTCCTCCGTGTAGAGCATCACGGGTGAAAGGCGGCGGTGGCCCCCCAAGTGCTCCCTCCAACGCAGGAGGAAATATGCTCTGGACGATTTTTGTAATTCTGCTGGTCTTATGGCTCCTCGGATTGGTCACTTCCTACACACTTGGGGGCTTCATCTGGATCCTGCTGGTGGCTGCCATAGCTATAGCCCTGATTCAATTGATCACGGGCAGAAGGGCCGTTTAGCGGCGCATCGGGCACGGAATTGCGGTCAGGCGCGTGTCAGAAGTCTGAGCGCCCGCGCCGGGAGTGTAATGATTGCCCATATCAGCTCCAAAACACCGCCGACCGCAATTCCCACAATCCGAAACGGCAGCAGAAGCAGCCATACTAATGGATAGAGGATTAGTGCGGCCAACGCCAGCGGCCAACTGATCGCCAGCAGGATCAGCCAT
>JAMCRM010000376.1:2546-4201 GCA_023380575.1 Acidobacteriota bacterium
GTTTGAATCTGCGCCATGGGGCCCCGCGTCAGTCCGGCAACGGCGTGTCGGGCGAAACACGCGCCGCCTCCCGCGCGTGCTGATTCTAAACCTCTTCTTCTCTGGTTGCAGCCGTGCCATACCCCCGCGGAGAGAACGGCAATGCACATGGCGGAACAAGAGCTTCACAAGCTGGGCCGGCTGTTGGTCGTCCTCCTGGCCGCCGCGACCGAAGCCTCCGCGGAGGCCCACGCGCGCCCCAGGCGCCGCATCGTGGTCAGTATTCCGGACCGCAAGCTGGCCGTGCTGGAAGAGGCCACCGTGCTGCGGGTCTACCCCGTCGCGGTAGGCGCCCCCAAAAACCCCACTCCGGCCGGGATTTACGAGGTGGTAGGCCGCATCCCGGAGCCCACCTGGTACGGACCGCATCGCATTGTGCCGCCGGGCAAGGGGAATCCCCTGGGCACCCGCTGGATCGGCCTGAGCCGGAAGGGCTACGGCATTCACGGCACGAACAACCCGCGCTCCATCGGCCGCCGCGCGTCGCACGGTTGCGTGCGCATGCGGAACAGCGACGTGGAGCAGCTTTTCGACCTGGTGGCCGTCGGGGACGTAGTGGAGTTCCACGACCAGCCCGGCCCCGAAACCGACCGTATCTTCGGAAATGTGCAGCTTGCATCGCAGGAGCACACTGATGAACAACAACGGATTTGGACTACTGGCGACCGGCCTGATGGCCGCCGTGACATTCCCCGTGGCTTTCGGGCTGGCGCGCCTTTGTCTGCATGGCGTTCTGCACCTGATCCACGGCGGTCAGGACCGGTGAAGCATGTTATGATGGCGCTCCGTGAAGGGGCCGCTTAACGTTCTGCCGGCGCTGGCAATCCTGTTCCTGGCGCGGCAACTGCCGGCCCAGAGCCCCAGCGAAGCCGCCCGCGATCTGGCCCGCAAGGTGGTTGCGGTGCTCCCGCGCGAATCCGTCGCACTGACTTTCCGCAACAGCTCCTCGCTCGAGACTTCCCGGGCCGCGGCGCTCGGCCGGGAGCTGGAATCCGAACTGCGCGCGCTTGGCGCGGTGCTGGGGCAATCCGGCCCCGAACTGCGCGTCACCCTTTCCGAGTCTTTCCGCGCCTATCTTCTGATAGCGGAAGTGCGCCGCGGCGAGGAAAGCGTGGTGCTGATGGCGGACTGGCCCCGCGCTGGCGACGCCGCAAACGACCGCCCCCCTGTCCTCACCATCGAAAAGAAGCTGCTTTGGCGCCAGGCCGAGCCGATTCTGGACGCCGTGCTGCTGGAGGGTCCGGGCGACCCGCTGCTTTTCGTGCTGGACCCCGCCCGCATCGCGGTCTACGTCCGGCAGGGCGCCGCTTGGCAGCCCAGCCAGAGCTTTCCCATCACGCCCGCCGCGGCGTGGCCTCGCGACCCGCGCGGCCGCCTTTTTGTGCAAACCGGAGCATTTCAAGGCTATCTGCCGGGCATGGTCTGCCGCGGAGTGATGAAACCGGCTTCCCTGGACTGCCGCCCGGGCGAAAACCTTTGGCCGCTTTACTCCGGGAGCACTCTTATCGGACGCGCCGGTTTCGCCCGGAACGCCTTCAACGGTCCTTTGACCACCGCCGCCAACACTCGCGCAGCGTTTCCGCCCTTCTTCTCCGCGGCGCTGGGCGGCACGCGCG
>JAMCRM010000377.1 GCA_023380575.1 Acidobacteriota bacterium
ATGCATTTTTTGCGCAAGTGACCACCTGCTTGTCGGCGGACCTGAATTCGCCCATCACGCCCTGCCAGCTCGGCGGCACGCCGGTTTGCGCGGAATGCGGCTGCATCGCCTCGGCGGGGCTGGCCGCCATCGGGCGGTTCCGCCTGGGCGGCCTGGTGCGGGTTTCCGATATTTTCGCGCTCTCCAGGCGCATAGGCGACCGGGCCTGACCCCTCCGGCGGCCCGTAACATTGCTAGAATGTTACGTTCATTTCCGGACGGAGGTTTTCGGTGGAACTGGTCAGGGCCATTATGCGCTTTTTCAGCTATCTGTATCACGGGCTGCTAGCCCTTTTTCTGCTGGCGATCGCTTTCCTGGCGATTGCCACGAACTCTCACACGCTGCATCTGGACATGTTGCCGTGGTCCGGCAAGGCCCTGAGCTACTGGCTTTTCTTCGGCGCGCTGTTCGGGCTTGCCACCCTGGTGCTGGCCGTCAAGGGCATCGCGCGTGTGCTCTTTTTCGCGTGGAGTGTGGTGGTCCTGCTGTTCCTGCTCAAAGGCTACATATTCAGCAACTACTACTTCCGCGGTGGTCAGTACCAGACCGCCCTGCTGCTCGGCATCGGAGCGGCCATCGCAGTGGCAGGCGCGTGGTTTCAATTGCGGGCTGAGCCGAAAATGAAGAAGAAGTTCTACTAGCGCGCCGAAACGTGAGGTGCGCCGTGCGCATCCTACCCGAAAGGATGATTATGAGAATCGCACTCCTGGCCGTAACCCTGGTGTTTGCCCTGACACCGCTCGCGGCGCAGGATGCCTTTCCGCACCACAACTTGACGTTCGGCGTGGGCGGAGCCCACCCGCAGGCCGATCTTTCCACGGTGATGCAGAATGCGCCGGGCATCTCGATCGGCTACGGTTACCGCTTCAGCCGTTATTTCCAGGCGGACTTCGGCTTCGATATGCTGTTCGGTGCGGCCGGCATCCGCGAATTTGAAGACACCATGCTGGGCACCCTGCGCATTAAAGACCGGGAGTACTTTCTGCCCCTCGGTGGCCGCGCCATCCTGCCCCTGTTTCAGGGCCGCCTGCTACTTTCCGGCGGCGGCGGTGGCGCCTACATGCGCTATAGCGAGAGCCTGAACCAGCCCAGCTATTATTACCGCGTGGGCTGCGTGACCTGCACGTCGCGTTCCGGCTGGGGCTACTACGCGCAGGTGGGCGTCGATTACTTTTTCGCCCATAACTTGCGGCTGGGCGTCATGACGCGTTCCTACCGCGGGCACACCAACGGGGAGAACCTCGGCGGCGTACCGCCCGTTCAAACCACCGACCGCTGGCTGAACACCATGGCTGAGATCGGGTTCAGCTTCTGAGCACGCGCTCCGCGTGGAGCGCGCCCTCGGGCGTCTCTTCGTGTTTGAAGATCAGGTAGACGTCCCTGCCCTGCGCCAGCAACTGGCGGGAGCGCGCTACGATGGCGTCCACATCGGAAGCGCTGTAATCGGGCTTGCGCAGGCGGTAGTAGACGAAATCCGCGGTAAGGACCTCGGGGATTTCCATCTTTTCCGATTCCGCCACGCACAGGGAGATGTTGCGCGCGGCCAGTTGCCCGTAGATCCCTTCGTCAAGCCAGGATGCGTGCCGGAACTCGAAGGCATAGCGCAACCCCGGCGGCAGCAGTTCCAGGAAGGACGCCAGCAGTTGCGCATCCACGCGGAGTTGCGGGGGCAACTGGAAGAGCACGGGCCCTAACCGGCGCGCGATGCGCAGCGGGTCTACCGCGGCAAGGAAGGCTTCCAGCGCCGCTCCCGCATCGCGCAGGCGCAGGACGTGGGTGATCCGCATGGGCGCTTTCAAGGCGAACACAAATCCCGGCCCGGTGAGTTCCAGCCAGTTCCGGATGGTGGCGGCGGCGGGCAGCCGGTGAAAGGTGTAATTGATCTCCACGCAGTTGAGCCGCTGCGCGTAATAAGCGAGGAAATTCCTCGCGGGGACTTCCCTGGGGTAGAAGCCCGGCTTCCAGGTGGAATAGGCGAAACCGGAGGTCCCCGCGAAGAGTTGAGGCATGAATTAACGGCGTTGCGGCCCGTTGGAACCCGGCCGCCCGGCGGCAGCCTGTTCGGCTTTGGCCGGCGGCTCGGGAGCCGCGGGCGGCTCTTTGAGAAGCCCTAGCTGCTTGCGCAGTTCCACGTCGATGGCTTGCCGGATGTCCGGGTTGTCCTTGAGAAACTGGCGCGCGTTTTCCCTTCCCTGGCCGATGCGGTCGCCCTTATAGCTGTACCAGGAGCCACTCTTCTCGACGATGTTCTGCGTCACCCCGACGTCCAGCATGTCGCCTTCCTTGGAGATGCCTTCGCCGTAAATGATGTCGAATTCGGCCTCGCGGAAGGGGGAGGCCACTTTGTTTTTGACCACCTTGACCTTGGTGCGGTTGCCGATCACGTTATCGCCGTCCTTGATGGCGGCAATGCGGCGGATGTCCACCCGCACGGTAGCGTAGAATTTCAGCGCGCGGCCGCCGGTGGTGGTTTCCGGATTGCCAAACATGACCCCGATCTTCATGCGGATCTGGTTGATGAAGATGAGGCAGGTTTTGGACTTGGAAACCACGCCGGTGAGCTTGCGCAGGGCCTGCGACATGAGGCGCGCCTGCACCCCCATGTGGCTGTCACCCATTTCGCCGTCGAGTTCGGCCTTGGGCACCAGGGCGGCCACGGAGTCCACCACCAGCACGTCGATGGAACCCGACGCGATCAAGGCGCCGGTGATTTCGAGCGCCTGCTCCCCGTAATCCGGCTGGGATACCAGCAGGTTGTCCACGTCCACCCCGAGTTTGCGGGCGTAGATGGGGTCTAGGGCGTGCTCCACGTCGATGAAAGCCGCCATGCCGCCGCGTTTCTGCGCTTCCGCGATCACCTGCAGGGCGATGGTGGTCTTACCGGAGGATTCGGGGCCGTATATTTCGACGATGCGGCCGCGGGGGAAACCGCCCACTCCCAGCGCCGCGTCCAGCGAGATGGATCCCGTGGGAATTACCGCAACCGGCACCATGGCATCCTTCGACCCCAGGCGAACGATGGATCCCTTACCGAACTGCTTCTCGATCTGGCCAAGGGTGAGTTCAAGTGCGCGCGCGCGTTCTTTTTCGTCCAT
>JAMCRM010000378.1 GCA_023380575.1 Acidobacteriota bacterium
TGTTGATCCCCATCTCCTCGACACCCTGGTTGGTGAAGAGCTCGAAGGTGGGGCCGCGCTCCTTAATGTCCATCTCGACCAGGCGCTCGTCCAGTTTACCCTCGCGCAGCCGCTCCCGCAGCTTCTCGCGCGAGCGTTCGGCGCTTTCGGTCATCTCCGGCTGCGGCGGGATCAGCAGGTCCAGGATGCGTTCCTCGGCATTGGACTCGGCCCGGTCCGCCACTTCGTCCAGGCGCTCCTCGCGCACCATGTCGATAGAGATATCGACGAGGTCGCGAATCATGGATTCCACATCGCGGCCCACATAGCCCACCTCGGTGAACTTGCTGGCTTCCACTTTGAGGAAAGGCGAGTTGGCCAGCTTGGCCAGGCGGCGCGCGATTTCGGTTTTCCCGACGCCGGTCGGGCCGATCATGAGGATGTTCTTCGGCATCACCTCTTCGGCCATGTCCGGCGCGAGTTTCTGGCGGCGGATACGGTTGCGAAGCGCGATGGCCACGGCGCGCTTGGCCTCGGCCTGCCCGACCACATGTTTGTCGAGCTCGCGCACGATTTCGCGCGGCGTCAGTTCATCCAGGATCGGCTCCTCATCCGCGGATTGGCTTGGAAGATAAATGACCATGATTATGCGAGCTCCTCATAAGTGACGGTATCGTTGGTGTAGATACAGATCTTGCCCGCGATCTGCATGGCCTGCTCCGCGATGGTGCGGGCCGACATTTTCGTATTCCGCATCAGCGCCGTAGCCGCTGAGAGCGCGAACGGGCCGCCGGAGCCGATCGCCGCGAGGCTTTCATCCGGTTCCACCACGTCTCCGTTGCCGCTCACAATGTAAATGTTGGTTTTGTCGGCGACCAGCAGGAGAGCTTCGAGATGGCGAAGAATCCGGTCGGTCCGCCAATCCTTGGCAAGCTCCACGACCGAGCGGGGAAGGTTCCCGTTGAACTGCTCCAGCTTCGATTCAAAGCGCGCGAACAGCGCGAAGGCGTCCGCCGTGGACCCGGCAAAACCAGCCAGGATCTTATCGTTGTACAGGCGGCGCAGTTTCTTGGCTGAGGACTTCAGGACTTCCTGCCCGAGGGTGACCTGCCCATCGCCAGCCATAACCACTTTGCCGTCGCGACGAATGCACAGTACCGTCGTCGAGCGTATTTTTTGTTTCATCGATACAGTCTTATTTTATCGCAGCGGGACGAATCTGCCGTTGCCATATCATGCCGAATTGCCGGAAAGCCAGCGGCTTACGCTTGCCGAGCAGCATTCGCACGATCTCCACCGCCGCCCAGAGCAGGTAAACGGCCGTGACCCAGACGTGAATATGGACGGAAAGATACCCCCAGAATCCGGGGCCGGCCGGGACCGGCGAGAGGGCGAATTGCACGAACCAGAGCCCAAACAGCGCTCCCGCCTCCCACCACTCCAGCCTCATGTTGATCAGGAACAGCGTGCCGATCAGCGACTGGGCCAGGGTCATGAGCAGTTCGAGCTCCTGTTGGGAGTCGAAAGTGATGGTGGAAGGCATGCCGCGACTGAGGGAGTAGACGACCGGCAGCATGGCCGCCAGCAGCGTCCACTGGTTGATGTTGCTCGATACCATATTCATCAGAGCCATGGACGCGCGGTCGATGGTGCGCGCCCAGTAAAATGCCGAAACCTTTTCCGGGAACTCCGAAACGAAAGGCGCCACCCATTGCACAAACACAAAGTTGGGAATGCCCATGAACGCCGAAAGGGCCAGGAGACTGGCTAAAAACGGCTCCGCCATGAAGTAAATCAGGGCGCCCCCAGCCACAAACAGGCCCAGAATGGCGCTGATGCGAAGGCTCTTGCGAGCCTTCACGATGGTGCGGGGTATCAGTTCCAGTTCGTCGATGGACTCGGCTTCCTCGGGCGGCATCCGCTGCAGCACCAGCAGGTACACCACGTAGATGCCGATCAGGACGGCGGCATCCACCAGGCCCAGGGAACCCTTCCACCACACCACCGTGGCGTATGCCATGCAGGCCAGCAGCGCCATGACCTCCACGGAATGATCGTTCGCCAATTCGATGGCATACAGGTGTCTACCGCGTCTTTTGCGATGGAACATGGCCGCGGTGAAATAGATCATGGGCCAACCGAGGCCCGTCAGCAGCCGCAGCGCGCCGGTGAGATTCGCCAACAATAGAGGCACGGCCTGTTTCCAGGCCAGCACGGCCTCCACGGCAAACTCCGGCAGGGTCTGAAGCCAGGCCAGAATGGCCAGGGCAAATCCTTGCGCGATAAAAAATTGGGCCGATTCCGCCGCCCACGCGATCAACATCGCCGCGACCAGAATGGCTGGAGCGCTCCAGAGCACGGAGGAGGGCGCGGCTTCGGGTATGGGACCGGTGGAGAACAGCAGCAGCGCGCAGACGGGTGCAACCGCAAGCTGCCGCTTAACTAAAGTTGATTTCATTATCTTTTTTGACGATGGAATGTTTCCCGAATTCGGGGCGTTTGTGCGGGTAATCCGTGCGATAGTGGGCGCCGCGGCTTTCCTCCCGCGCCTGGGCGCAACGGGCGATCAACAACGCCAGCGTGTGGATGTTCCGCAATTCGTACTCCGCGCGGCCGGATTTCGGCTTCGCCGTCATCACGTGGGATTCGAGCAACTCGCGGGCCGCGGCCAAACCCTCCCCGCAGCGTTGGATTCCGCAGTGCTCCCAGGCCAAGTTGCGGACTTCTTCCTCCGAGGTGCACGGAAACAGCGCCTCCGGCGCGCAGGCGTCACGGCAGGGTTTCGCATCCATCCACGACCGCATGGCCGCGCCGGCCCGGGCGCCGAACACCACGCCCTCCAGCAGCGAATTGCTGGCCAGGCGGTTGGCGCCGTGCACACCGGTGCAAGCCACCTCGCCGGCCGCAAACAAACCCGGCACACTGGTGCGCCCCTCGAGGTCCGTGCGCACGCCGCCCATGGCGTAGTGCGCGGCGGGATGC
>JAMCRM010000379.1 GCA_023380575.1 Acidobacteriota bacterium
GCCCCGCCGCGCGAAGCGAAAGGCAATCGCCTCGGTCTGGCGCCTGGCTAGTTCGTGGATCAGTCCTTCATCGGCCGTGATGACCAGCACGTTCGTGGGCAGGCAGTGTACGCGGCGATAGTACGGACACTCCTGGCATGGACCGGAGCAAAAGCGCTTGGCGTGGCCCGCGCCTTTGACCAGGTTCACCAGCCGGAAACAATATGCCGCATGCACCCGGTGCACGACGCACTCCTCGCACTCGCCGCCTGGGCCGTGGTTCATGTACTCCCAGCAGCCCATGGGACGCGCGCAAAGGGCCGCATTTTCTTCCCGGCCGGTGCCGTTCGCGCCGTGCTGGCTCAGAAACAGGAGCAGGTCGCGCTCCGCCACCCGGTAGTGCCCTCCAGCGGTCCGGGTGGCCGGAAGCCGGCCTTTCTTGATCCATTTCAGGACCGTGTCCGGCTGTACCGAACACAAGTGCGCCGCTTTGCCGGTGGTCAGCATCGAGGCGGACATGTAGACGGAACCTCCCAAAGTCCGTGTCGATATTATCCACACTCCAAGGCCGGGAGTCAACGACCCTCCGGTCTGATTTTCTGGAATTCCGAGCGCGCTCTCGCGAACCCTCCGGAATTTCTGAATTGTAAGTGCGACACAGTCACTAACTCGAATAATTTTGCTGAGTAACTCAACACATAAGTTAGAAAAATGTCAATGACAATTTAATTCTCCCGCTCTATCATTGAAGTGAATAATATCTGAAGCTATGAACGTTTGAGCAAGGCAACGGTTATTTGTAACAGGAGGCGATACGTGAATAACTTGATACTTCCACACGGCGGCGGCGAGTTACAGCCCCTGCTTCTCGATGGCGATGCCCGGCAGGAAGAGCTGCGCAGGGCCGAGGGCCTGAAAAAAGTCCCGATGACCAGCCGCGAAGCCAGCGACCTCATCATGATGGGCATCGGCGCCTTCACGCCCCTGGACGGGTTCATGGGGCGGGACGACTGGCGCGGCTGCTGCGAAACGTACAGCATGCCCAGCCGCAACGGACTGTTCTGGCCCATTCCGATTACGTTATCGGCGCCGGAAGACGTGGCCGGCTCCATAGGGCCGGGCGAAGAGGTGGCTCTCTGGGATCTGGAAACCGAGTCCATCATGGGCACCATGAAGGTGACGGAGAAGTACGGGATCGACAAGGAATACGAGTGCAAGCAGGTTTTCCGGACCAACGATCCCGCGCATCCCGGTGTGCAAAAAGTGATGGAGCAGGGGCCGGTGAACCTGGCGGGCCCGGTGCGTGTGCTTTCCGAATCGTACTACCCGGAGATGTTCGCGGGCATCTATCAGCGCCCCGCCGAGGCGCGCCGGCAGTTCGCCGAGCGCGGGTGGAGCACCGTGGCCGCGTTGCAACTCCGGAATCCCATGCACAATTCGCATGCCTACCTGGCCTGGATCGCCATTGAAGTCTGCGACGGCGTGTACGTGCATCAACTGGTCGGCAAGCTCAAACCCGGCGACATCCCCGCCGAAGTCCGTGTCAAAGCCATCGACGCGCTGGTGAACAAGTATTTCCGGAAGGACCGCGTGATTCAGGGCGGCTACCCCATGGAGATGCGCTACGCCGGGCCGCGCGAGGCCTTGCTGCACGCCGTCTTCCGCCAGAACTACGGCTGCACGCACCTGATTGTCGGCCGCGACCATGCCGGCGTCGGCGATTACTACGGCCCCTTTGACGCCCAGAAGATTTTCAACGAGATCCCCGCGGGTGCCCTGCTCCTGCGGCCGCTCTCCATGGATTGGACGTTCTACTGCTACGAGTGCGGCTCCATGGCTTCGATGAAGACCTGCCCGCACGAGAGCAAGGCCGTCATCGACGCCGAACGCAACTACAAGGGCGGCGCCCGTCTGCTGCTCTCCGGAACCATGCTGCGCAAGCTCATGAGCGAGGGCAAGCCCGTGCCGGCCGAGTTTTCCAGGCCCGAGGTTATCGCCGTGCTCAAGGAATACTACGACAGCCTCGAAGAGAAGGTCGAGGTCAAGCTTCATAAGTTCGCCACGGGCTCAAAGTAGTCGCGCGCCGGGGGCCTCGTGGTCAGCTCCCGGCCAGCGTTCTGCCCGGCTTCGCGTTGATGGAAATGCGCGAAGCCGGCGCAGAGGCGCCGGCCCGTAGCCCTACGCACCCTCGACCGTAACTCCCGCGACGCCAGGCAGCCCCGAAGCCACACGCCGGATCGCCTCGACATCGTCCAGCGAGTCCCCGCGGATTATCAATAATCCGCCGCGCGACCGCACCTCCACCTCCGCATCCAGGGTGTACGGATTGGTGGCGAGCGCCGCGCGTACGCGGCTGGCAAGCGCGAGGTCGTTCATCTCCGCCTGGCGCTCCGGCGACCATTCGAAGGCGCGATCCGCGATCGCGGAAGTTACCAGCCGGCAGGCCTGCTCGATTTTGACGCGTTCCAGATTAATCACGAGATCATAAAGGGAAGCATCTCCCCAGTCCAGGCCATACAGGAACTGCGTCCAGCGGCGCCGGTCGTAGTCCATGCGATCGATATAGGTAACCGCCTCGCTGCGGTTCAGCTTGAGGCGCTGCCGGGCCATGGCAATGCGGAACTCCAGCGGCGCGATGATGCGCACCCGCAGCAGGCCTGGAACATCCCTGAGCAGCACATGACCGGCCAATCCGTGGTACACGGCCCGGCCCCCGGCGACCTGCTCTATAAGGGCGGCCTGGATCAGGGCCAGGTACACGTATCTGGTGTGGTTCAGCGTTCCGGGTAAGGCGGGCGGCTCCTCCATGGCTGCGCGGAGGTCGAATTCGGAGACGCGCCGCGTGGCGGCGCTCTTGACCAGCTTGTCGCGATCGATCGAGCGATATTCCAGTGCGCGGCCCAGACATTCCGCAAGCATCCTGCCGCCGCTGAGAGTCCCCCTGGAAATCGTGATAATCGCCATAGATCGAAGACGGGTAAACTATATCACCTCGGCCGAGCGCCGGGAAGCAAAGCCCCTGGAGGCGCGGAGTTGCGCGGCGCCTCGCCGGAGTTTACAGTGGTGGTTTGATCGAAGGTGATTCGCCTCTGACCGTCCCGTCCGGGGAATGATAGCTCCTACTCTATTTGGGTGGGGGCTATTTCAGTTTTTAGGGGGCCGGGATCAACAAGGAAAACCCGCTTGCGAACACTCGTCGGCTCCGCCATCGCGCTGACCCTGTGGACTGTATCGGCACCGGCCCAGTCCGGGTCTCAACCGTTAACGCTGGAGGACTGCGTAGCACGCGCTATGGCGGCTCAGTCCAACGTCACGATCGCCCGGCAGCTTGAAAATGAAGATGAAACCGGCCAGAGCAAAGCTCAGCACCACCAGGACCATGGCCCGGCCGTGGGCTTCCACGAACTCCGCCAGGCGGGAGGTCATTTAGCAGCCTCCGGCGCCGTCGTCTGCACCTGTACTTGCGTGCCGTCCGGGAGGCCGTAGGCGCCCTCCACGATCACGGCGTCGCCGGGCTCGATGCCCTTCACAATTTGGACGCGCCCTCCAGCGCGCTCACCGGTTTCCACTTCCACCTTGTGGGCGATCCGCTTCTCGTCGGCAACGTACACTGAACCTGTTCTGGTGCCTTCGTTGAACTGGACCGCGGCAAGCGGCACCACCACGGCTTGGGGCGCCGTCCCGGTCACGACGGTGACGTTCCCGAAGGCGCCCGCCCGGAGCTGGTGACCCGCATTGGGAATCTCGCACCAGACTTCCACCGTGCGCCTGGCTGGATCAACGGCCATGTTGACCACCGTGATACGGCCGCCGGAGCCTGCCCTGGAGCCGTCGATGGAATCGAACGAGCACGCCTGGCCGCGCTGGATGGCGCCGGCCTGCCCTTCCGGAACCTGCGCCCGGGCAACGGCGATGGAGAGGTCCATCACGGTGAACATGGGAGTGTCCGGCTTGGCCATGTCGCCCGGAAACATGAACTGTTCCGTGATCATGCCGGAAAACGGGCTGCGGATTTCGGTGAACCGGCCCTGCACCTCTGCCAATTGCAGCCGCGCCTTGGCTTCCCCGACGCGGCTTTCCGCGATGCGAAGGTCGTTTTCGCGCGACTGATGCTCCAGAAGGTCGAGCGAGCGGCGGGCCACGTCGTGGGCGGCTTTGGCCTGCGCCAGTTCCGTCTCGCTCGCCAGGAGTTCCCGGCCCGGAATAGCTCCCTGTTTGAACAATTCGCTGCGGCGCTGGTAGTATTGGCGTGCCTGGTTCAACGCTGCTTCCGCGGATATCACCTGGCCTCGCGCGCGCTCGATGTCGGTAGGAAGGGTTCCGGCCGCGAGCTTTTGCAGGCTGGCTTGTGCATCCGCGAGGGCGGCGCGCGCCTCCTCACGTTGAGCCGCCACATCCCGGTTTTCCAGAACGGCCAGAATCTCTCCGGCGCTCACGGCGTCACCTTTGCGGGCCTTCAGTTGGCGGATGGGCGCAGTCATCCGCGAGCTCACGTTGGCCTGCTCCCGCGCGAACACGGTGGCCGGAGCGCGCACGCTGATTCGTAAATCCGCCCGCTCCGCGCGTGCCAGTTTCACGGCCACCACGGGCTTGGGCGCCTCATCCTCCCGGCGGGCGCACCCGACCAGGAGAACCAGCAAAGAGAGCAACCCTGCGTATTTCATTTGCCTTCCGCGACCTCCAGGTCCACGCGAGCATTCAGATAGTTCGCCCTGGCCGCGAAATAGTTCGCCCTGGCCTGGGCGAGTTGGGTTTGCGCGGCAACTACGTCGAGTGCCAGGCCTTCGCCGCCTTCGTAGCGCACGCGGCTCAGCCGCAGGTTATCCTCCGACAGCCTGACCTGCTTCTCCGTGGTGGCGATCTGGGAATAGAGCAGGTCCACGCGGGCCAGGGCATCCCGATACTCCTTGGAGAACACGCGTTCCGCCATGCGGCGGGTCGCATCCACCTGCCGCGCCTGTAATTCCGACTGGCGTGCGGCGCTGCGGGCCCGGAACCAGTCGAAGACCGGCACGTTCAAGTGTACGAACGTGGCGTAGCCGCGGTCGGCGAAGCTGAATCGCGTGGCGTCCACACCGTACTGCTGGATCAGACTCAATTGCGGAAGCATATCGGCGCGCGCGCGGCGGGCATCGGCCATGAAGCCTTGCTTCTGCGCTTCGAAGAGGCGGAACTCGGGGCGGCCGAGATACGGTGACGCCGATAGCGGTTGCGGCTGGGGCAGCGGCAACGGCCCCGAAAGAACATCGTCCAGGGGAACCGGACCTTCCACGTCCCCGGTCCAGAACGACGCCAACTCGTGGTTGGCGAGTCTGGCCTCGAGTTCCGCGTTGTTGACGGCCTGCTCGAAGAAGGCTGCCTCAGCGGACGCTTTAATAAAGTCGGCCCGGGCTGCCTCCTGCTGTTCGACCAGCAGGCGGCTGCGGCTTTCGAAGGCCTGTGCCTCGGAGAGGTTATCTTTGGCGACCTGCACCAGGCGCCGCGCCAGCAGCACGCGGTAATAGGAGGCGGATACCGCGCGCCTCAAGTCGCGCTCGGAGAGCCTGATATCTGCCGCCGCGGCGGCTTCGTCCGCTCTGGCGCGCGCAAGCTGCGCCCGCAGCCGGCCGGACGTATCCAGCTCCAGCCCAACATTCCCCAGCGTGGAGTATTCCCGAATCCCGCTCAGGGCGACAAAACTGAACGCGCCGG
>JAMCRM010000380.1 GCA_023380575.1 Acidobacteriota bacterium
TGCAAGTCCCTCACGCGTCGCGCAGGCGATCGAGCAACTGGCCTTTGTTGGCCCACAGGGGTTTGACTTCCACGATTTTGTGCCCGCGGGTAGCGCGCAGTTCGGTCTCGGCGAGCATGCTTTCCAGCATGGCGGCGAGTTCGTTGGCGAGCCATTCGCCGAATTCGCGCTCGGTGCTGCGGTAGTGCCATACCAGGGCGAATTCCTTCTCTTCAACGAAGCTGCCCGGGTTGCGATCCACGAAGTGTTCCAGAATAGGGCGCACCTTGTTCTTCCATTCGGTGGACGCGCCGGGACGACAAGGTGTCCATTCGCCCCCGGCGCGCAGCAGGGCGCCGTGCTCGGCGGCGAGGATCAGGTTGGGGATGGCGCCGAACCAGCCGTCCAGATCGGCGGCGCGCCGTCCGGAGACTAGAGCCACGCAGTTGGCCGGATCGGCGGCCAGTTTCGACAGCGTCGAGAGCAGGCCCGGGCCGGGCGCGGCGCGTTGCGGCAGCGCGGCGAAGGGCGCCAGCGTGCCGTCATAATCGAGGATGACGAGGCGACGGGACGCGGAGCGCCAGGCGCGGCACAGGACGGCGGCATCCAGACGCGCGGGGCCGACGGCGGGCTGCGCCTGAGAGGCCTGTTTCAGTTCGGCCAGAAAACGCTCGCCCCAGGTGAACACGTTATTACGAAGCACACGTTTATGCAGTGCGCGCATGCGGTAGCCGCGTTCCTCGGGATCCATGTTGAGGGCGCGTTCAAGAGTGTCGGCGGTGCGCTCCTCGTCGAGGGGGTTGACCATGAGGGCCTCTCCCATCTCGGCCGCCGCGCCGGCGAACTCGCTGAGCACGAGCACGCCGTCGCCCTCCGGCTTGGAGGCGGCGTACTCCTTGGCAACCAGGTTCATGCCGTCGCGCAGCGGCGTGACCCAGCCCACGTCGGCGAGCCGGTACAGGGCCAGCAACTCGGGGCGGCCGATGCCGCGATTGATATAGACCACCGGGGTCCAGGAGGCGTTTCCCAGTTTCCCGTTGATCTCGCCCACCAGTTGGTTGACTTCGGCGCCCAGATCTTTATAGCTTTCGATGCCCTCGCGGGAAGGCACGGCCACCTGGATGAGGGTCAGCCTGCCGCGGAGGCCTTCGCTGTTCTTAAGCAGGCGGCGGAAGGCGCGCAGCCGCTCGGGAATGCCCTTGGTGTAGTCCAGGCGGTCCACGGCGAGCAGGACGCGCTGGTCCCGGTAGGCGCCGCGGAGGTCCTCGTAGACGCGCATGGCATCGTCGCCCATGCGGAAATCCTCGGGCGCGATGCCTATGGGAAGCGCGGCAAGCCGTACGGCGCGGCCATCCGTATGGACCTCGCTGATGCTGCTTTCGAGCGCCAGCAGGCGCAACAGGGAAGAACGGAAATGCTGCAGGTAGTTGTGGGTGTGAAAGGCCACCAGATCCGCCCCGAGCAGACCTTCGAGGACTTCTTCGCGGCGGGGAAGCAGGGCGAATATCTCCGAGGAGGGGAACGGGATGTGCAGAAAGAAGCCGATGCGGGCATCGGGTATGGCTTCCCTCAACATGCGCGGCAGAAGCATGAGGTGGTAGTCGTGGACCCAGATGAGGTCGCCGGGGCGGGCGCGCTCCACCACGGCGTCGCGGAAGCGGCGGTTGCCTTGCACGTAGGCGTTCCAGTGCGCCGGATCGAACTGGAGGAGCGAGGGAAAGTAATGGAACAGCGGCCAGACGGTCTGGTTCGGATAGCCCTGGTAAAAGCTGGCGCCCAGTTGGGCGGGCATGCCCACATCGAAGAGGTTGTCGGACCGCTCCCACCCGCGGATGAGGGCTTCGCGGGCGGGGTCGCGGCTTTGGGGTGCCTCACCGCTCCAACCGATCCAGAGCCCCCCGGTACGGCGCAAAATGGGGTTCATCGCGGTAGCCAGGCCGCCCGCGCTGCGCTCGGCGTGCCATTCGCCATCTTCATCGCGGCGCAGGGTCATGGGAAGACGGTTTGAAACTACGATGAGGCGCTGTCCAGCCACGCCCATACGTTAGCGCTTTTGGTGCCGTTCGAGGAGTGTTCGATTTCGCACCCGCAGGTTGGCAAACGGAATCACGTTTGCACTTACAATGGGCTGCGCGCACATGCCCCCTCCCTTCCGGACCGCCATTGAAACAGACCCGCTGTGGTACAAGGACGCGATCATATACGAAGTCCACGTGCGCGCCTTCTACGACAGCGGCGGGGACGGCATGGGCGACTTCATCGGGCTCACCGAAAAGCTGGATTACCTGCAGAGCCTGGGAGTAACGACCCTCTGGCTACTGCCTTTCTGCCCGTCGCCTTGGAAGGATGACGGCTACGATATCTCCAGCTACACGGACGTGCATCCGGCCTACGGGAGCTTGCGAGATTTTGAGATCTGCCTGAGGGAGGCGCACCGGCGCGGGATGCGGGTGATCACCGAACTGGTCCTCAACCACACCTCCGACCAGCACGTGTGGTTTCAGCGCTCCCGGCGCGCGGAGCCCGGCTCGCGCTGGCGCAACTATTACGTCTGGAGCGACACGCCCGAAAAGTATAGAGAAGCGCGCATCATCTTCAAGGACTTCGAATCTTCCAACTGGAGCTGGGACCCGGTGGCGAAGAGCTATTACTGGCACCGCTTCTATGCGCACCAGCCGGACCTCAACTACGACAACCCGGAAGTGCGCAACGCCATGCTGAAGGCTATGGACTTCTGGTTCGACCTCGGCGTGGACGGGCTGCGGCTGGACGCGGTGCCGTACCTGTTCGAACGCGAGGGCACCGACTGCGAGAACCTGCCGGAAACGCACGCGTTCCTGAAAGAACTGCGGGCGCACGTGGAGGCGAAGTACCGCGACCGCATGATCCTGGCCGAGGCGAACCAGTGGCCCGAGGATGCCATCGCGTATTTCGGGGAGGGCGACGAGTGTCACATGGCGTTCCATTTCCCGCTCATGCCGCGGCTGTTCATGGCTACCCGCATGGAAGACCGCTACCCGATCACGGAAATCCTGCGGCTCACGCCGCCGATTCCGGACAATGCGCAGTGGGCGCTATTCCTGCGCAATCACGATGAGCTCACGCTGGAGATGGTGACTGACGAGGAGCGGGACTACATGTACCGGGTCTACGGGCAGGACCGCAAGATGCGGATCAACCTGGGTATCCGCCGACGGCTGGCCCCGCTGCTCGAAAACGACCGGCGGCGCATCGAACTGCTCAACGCGCTGCTGCTGTCGCTTCCGGGCACGCCCGTGATTTACTACGGCGACGAGATCGGGATGGGCGACAACTTCTACCTGGGCGACCGCAACGGGGTGCGCACGCCGATGCAGTGGAGCGGAGATCGCAACGCGGGGTTTTCGCGCGCCAACCCGCAACAGCTCTACCTGCCCGTGATCATCGACCCGGAGTACCACTACGAAGCCGTCAACGTGGAAACGCAGCAGAATAATACGCACTCGCTGTTGTGGTGGATGCGCCGCATAATCGCGCAGAGAAAGCAGTCGCGCGCCTTCGGACGGGGCACGCTCGAGTTTCTGAACCCGGATAACCGCCGGGTACTGGCGTTCGTGCGGGCCTACGGCGGGGAGCGGATTCTGGTGGTGGCCAACCTCTCGCGCTTTGCGCAGTCCACGGAACTGGCCTTGGGGGAGTTTCAGGGGATGACCCCGGTGGAAATGTTCGGGAATACGGAGTTCCCCGCCATATCCGACCGGCCTTATTCGCTTTCCCTGGGGCCTCACTCGTACTACTGGTTCGCGCTGCGCCAGAAAGATGTTCTCGATACGCTCCAAACGAAGGGCGAGTTGCCGGTCTTCGCCACGGCTTCGTGGGAAGAGGTGTTCGGCGGGCGCACCCGCCGCGCGCTGGTACGCTACCTGCCGCAGTTCCTGCGTTCGCGCCGCTGGTTTCTGGGGAAGAGCCGCGCCATCCGCACGGCTGACATCGAAGATATTATCCGCTTTCCGGCAAGCTCGTCATACCTGGTGATTATCCGTGTGGAGTACAGCGCGGGAGATCCTGAGCTTTACGTGGTGTCGCTGTCGCTGGCGCGTGGCGACCAGGCCGAACTGATTCTGCAGCAGACGCCACAGTTTGTGTTGGGGCGGGTGGAAGGGCCTGAGAACCAGACGGGTGTGCTCTACAGCGGGCTGCGCAACCGCGCCTTCTGTGATGAACTGCTGGGCGCCATAGCCCGCCGGCGGCGCCTGGAAGGGGAATCGGGAGAACTCTGGGCGTGGCATTCGCGGACCTTTCGGCAGATCTGGGGCAAGGACCGGCCCCAACTCGAAAGCGCTGTGTTGCGCGCCGACCAGAACAACACCTCGGTGGCATACAGCGACCGCTTCATGTTGAAGGTGTTCAGGCGCGTGGAGCCGGGCACCCACCCGGAGCGCGAAATCGAGGAATTCCTCACTGAAAATGCCGCCTTTGCGAACGCGCCGCGGCTGGCCGGAGCGTTTGAGTACCGGGGCCGCGCGGGCGCGCCCATCACGTTGGGGGTGCTCACCGAGTACGTGCGCCACGAAGCGGAGGCGTGGCAATACACGCTGGACATCCTGGGGCTGTTCTTCGAGCACGCGCTGGCCTCCTCCAACAACCAGCCGCCCCCGCCGGCTGTCCCGCTGCTATCCATAGCGCCTGAGCAGCCGACGGAACTGGCGCGGCACCTGATCGGGTCTTATCTGGAGATGGCCGTGTTATTAGGACGGCGGGTGGGAGAGATGCATGCAGCGCTGGCCAGCCGTCCCGACGACCCCGCCTTCGCGCCGGAGCCCTTTACGGATTTCTACCGGCAGGGGCTGTACCACGGCCTGCTGGGGCACTTTACCCGCTCGCTGGATCAGTTGCGGACTGCCATGCGGCGCGTGCCGCCGGACGTCCGCCCGGAGTGCGAGCGCCTGCTGGGCTGCCAGGAAGACATCCGCAAGCGGCTTCAGCGCCTGCGCGAACAAAGACTGCAGGTTTCCCGCATTCGCGTGCATTCCTCGATTTCGAAGGGGACCCGGAGCGCCCCTCCAGCGAGCGGCGCATTAAGAGGTGCCCCTTGCGCGATGTGGCTTCCATGCTGCGGTCGTTTCACTATGCGGCGCACGCCGTGCTCTACGGGCAGATTTCCGGCGTGGTGCCACCGCGCCAGGATGGGCAGACGCTTGAGAAATGGGCGGACTTCTGGTACGGGTGGGTGAGCGGGGCGTTCCTGAGCGGTTACCTGGCAGTCCCCGGCGCGAAGGCCCTGCTCCCCTCGTCGCGCGAGGACCTGCGATTGCTGCTGGATATCTTCCTGATCGATAAAGCGATGCGCGAAATGCGCTTCGAGCTGAACCAACGTCCGGACTGGCTGCGCATTCCGGTGCACGGGATGCTCGAGCTGTTGGGGATCGTATGAGCATGCGTGTTCCGCTGGCAACCTACCGCATTCAGTTCAACCAGGCATTCCGCTTTGTGGATGCCCGGGACCTGGTGCCTTATCTCAACGACCTGGGGATCAGCGATCTGTACTCTTCACCATGGTTCAAAGCGCGGCGCGGCAGTTCCCACGGCTACGATATCGCGGACCCGTCGCGCATCAACTCGGAACTGGGCACCGAGGAGGAAGTGGACGAACTCGCCCGGAAGCTTCGCCGCTATGATATGGGGCTGCTGCTCGACCTGGTGCCCAATCACATGGCGGCGAGCGCGGAAAACCCCTGGTGGATGGACGTGCTCGAAAACGGAGAACGTTCCGAGTACGCGCGCTTCTTCGATATCGACTGGCATCCGGCCATGGGAAAGGCTTCTTTTCTCACCGAAGGGCGCGTGCTGCTTCCCGTGCTGGGCGATCTCTACGGGAATGTGCTCGAGAACCAGGAACTGACGCTCAAAATCGACGACACCGGCCTCTTCGTGCGGTATTACGACACCAAACTGCCGCTGGATCCCAGAACCTGGGGGCCGGTACTGGAGGAGAGCCTGCGGCAGGCTCCGGAAAGCACGGAAATACGGGACATCCTGAAGGGCCTCCCGGATCTCGCGCCGCGCGAGATCAAGCGGAGAATGTGGCAGGCGTACCACGGGTCTGCGGAAGTGAGAAGCGCGGTGGACGAAGCCCGCTGTAGAGCACACCCGTCTGGTTCTCAGGCCCT
>JAMCRM010000381.1 GCA_023380575.1 Acidobacteriota bacterium
CACGTTTTCCTTTCTGCCGGATTGCACAGACGAGCAGATCGCCAGCCAGATCGATTACTGCCTGCGCAACGGCTGGTCGCTGAACGTGGAGTACACCGACGATCCGCACCCGCGCAACGCTTTCTGGGAGATGTGGAGACTGCCCATGTTCGACATCGCGGATCCGGTGGCCATCCTCGCCGAGGTCAAGGCGTGCCGGGCGGCGCATCCCAACGATTACATCAAGGTGAACGCGCACAACTCCACGCGCGGCCGTGAAACGGTGGCGCTCTCGTTCATCGTGAACCGGCCGAAGCATGAACCCGGCTTCCGCCTGGATCGCCAGGAAACGCACGGGCGTTCCATCCGCTACACGGTGCACTCCTATGCCGCGGACCGGCCCGAGGGCGAGCGCTACGGGAACGGCCAGCCGCCGGAAGGTGAGCAATGACGGAGCAGGTGGATCTCAGCGCGGCCTTGCGCGAGTTCAGCATCGAAGGTGTGCTGGGCGAATTGGACGCGGACCTGGTCGGCTTGCGGCCGGTGAAGGAGCGTATCCGCCAGATTGCCGCCCTGCTGCTGGTGGAGCGCTTGCGCGAGCGCGTGGGGCTCACTGCGGGGCCCCTCTCGCTGCACATGTGTTTTACCGGAAGGCCGGGCACCGGCAAGACCACGGTGGCGCTGCGCATGGCCAAGATCCTGCACCAGCTCGGGTACGTGCGCCGTGGCCACCTGGTGGTGGCCACGCGCGACGATTTGGTGGGCCAATACGTGGGCCACACCGCTCCCAAGACTAAGGAAATTCTGCAGAAGGCCGTGGGCGGCGTGCTCTTCATCGATGAGGCCTACTACCTCCACCGCGCGGAAAACGAGCGCGATTACGGGCAGGAGGCCATTGAAGTCCTGTTGCAGTTCATGGAGAACCGCCGCGAGGACCTCGTGGTCATCCTGGCCGGCTACAAAGAACGCATGGACACATTCTTCCAGTCGAACCCCGGGCTGCATTCGCGAATCGCGCACCATATCGATTTCCCGGACTACACGCTGGACGAACTTATGGCCATCGCGGAATTAATGGCCGTGCAGCAAATGTACGAATTCGACCAGGGCTCGCGCGGGGCCTTCCGGGAATACCTGGAACTGCGAGTGCGCCAGCCGCATTTCGCCAATGCCCGGAGCGTACGGAATGCCCTCGACCGCATTAAGCTGCGCCACGCCGTCCGGCTGGCCGGGCAAGGAGGCTCGGTAGCGCGCCGGGAGTTGACGCGAATCGATGCGTGCGATATCCGCCAGAGCCGGGTTTTCCGGCTGGCCGCCTCCTGAGTCAGGGGGCTCCGTGGAGGGATTATGACGGGAGCAAGACCCATCCTGTTGGGCATCATCGGCGACAGCGCCGCGGGTAAAACCACACTCACGGGCGGATTGATGAATCTGCTCGGACGGGAGTGCGTGACGCACATCTGCACCGACGATTATCATAAATTCGACCGGAAGGAACGCGCCGAACGGAATATCACGGCACTCCACCCGGACTGCAACTACCTGGATATCCTGGAGCTGCAGCTCGAGCGCCTGCACTACGGCCAGCCCATCCTCAAGCCGGTCTACGAACATGCTTCCGGCACGCTGGTGCGGCCCGAGTACGTCAGCCCCGCGGAAATCGTGATCGTGGAGGGATTGCTGGGCTTCCATTCGCCCGTGATGCGGCAGTTCTATGACGTTAAGGTCTACCTCCAACCGCCCGAGGACCTGCGGCGCGTGTGGAAGATCCGGCGCGACACCGCCAAGCGCGGCTACACGGTGGAGCAGGTGCTTGCGGAACTCGATAAGCGCGAACCGGATTCCCGCTCTTATATCCGCCCGCAGCGGGAGTATGCCGATATCGTGGTTCAGTTCTATCCGCCCTATGGCGTGCCGCCGGAACAAGCCGACGGACGGCTCAACGTGCGGCTGGTGCTGCGGCCGACCATCCCGCATCCCGATCTCAGTTGCCTGGCCGGCGAACAGGGCCCTCATGCGGGTATCCGGCTGAAGCTGGGGCGCGACACCGGCCGGCCCGTGGATATTCTGGAGATCGACAGCAGCGTTACGTCCGAACAGGCGGCCCACCTCGAAGAGACCATCTGGAACCACCTGCCCGGCGTAAAACCCATCAGCGCCGACCAGTTTGGCGTCTACCAGGACTGCGGCGGGACCCGGCACAGCGACGCCCTGGCCCTCACGCAGTTATTGCTCACCTATCACCTGCTGCGCGAATCCGCCGGCGGCGCGCGAAGGCTTTTCGCCCCACCCGTAGCGGCGCTCAGCCGCGTGCGCACCACCCTTGGCGGAGAGGCCGGCGCGGCCCATTGACTGTTACAGATGGCACCACTCCACCCGCGAGTCCCTGTCGCCGTGCTAAAAAACACAGTCCCGTGCTAAACTCCCGAGTACCCTATATGGGCGCTTAGGAGTATCGGAGCCTATGGTTCTTAATGCTGAATTGCCCGGGGCTCGGGTAAAAAGCCTGGCTTTCATGGCCGCCCTGCTTGTGCTAACCCAGCCGCTTTTCGCCCAACAGACATATGTCACCCGCTTCGACGCCTTTACGGGGTTCACTTATTTCAACAGTCCAAAGGTCAGCCTGCCCGAGACCGGGTTCCACTTCCAGGCCGGCGTAAGGGCCACCACCTGGATCTCCATCGGCTTCGATTACAGCATAGCCACCGGGGACCTGAACCTGACGCCGGGCCTGTTATTGCCTTCACTGCAACAGAGCCTGGGTGCGCAACTGGCCCAATTGGCCGCCTTGGGGAAGCTCCCTCCCGGTTACACCCTGAATGTGCCGGCCCATTCAAGAACCCAAACCTTTACCGTGGGTCCGCAGTTTGCTTACCGACGCTGGAAGCCGATAACCCTATTCATCAGGCCTTGCATAGGGTTGATGCATGAGTTGGCCACTCCGAATGCCACCGATCCGATCGGGAAGGCCATAGTGGCGCAACTGGCGCCTTCCGGAGAGAAGACCGACCGGGTATGGTTCTACGGCTTCGGCGGCGGCGTGGACTTCAATTTCACGCATCACTTCGCGCTGCGGGTGCAAAGCGATCTGGTGCGCGACCACATGTTCAGCGATCTGCTGAAGGACTCCCGTGGCACCGTGCGCGTATCGATCGGCCCGGCCTTCAATTTCGGCAGGAATATCGCGGAAAGGTAAGGCATCCGGAGGCGCGCCGGCAGCGCGCCCCCGGCAAAGCGAGGAGAGCTAACAGGCCGCGGCAGCGGCTGCCGGCTGGTGGTAGTACATCTCCCAGCCCAGGTAACGGGTGGCGGCTTCGTGGATGATAGCGTCCGTGGAAGACAGGTTAGCCGCGACGTGATGCTCCAAACCGTTGCGGCAGATGTACTGGAGCAGTTCCTGCAGCCGCGGAATCTCCACTACCCCAAAGCCGCCGAAAGTGGTGAGCGGATCCGCGGTGAAGTTGCCGGCGCCCACATAGCCGGTGATTTTACCCTTGCGGTCGTCGGTCGAGAAGCGGCAGAAGGTCATGGGACCCGGTTTCACGCGGCCCACGCACGTGCCGTACGTGTTCTCTTTTCCCACCGCCCCGGCAATGATGGCCTGGAAGTCCATCTGCATCTCCTGAAAGAAGTGCTTAGGCAGGTTGCTGCAGTGGAAGCAGATCGCCTTGTTGGGGTCGTCGCCGTAGTTATTGTTCCAATCGAGCAGCGCGCTGGGCGTGCCGGAAGCCAGTTGCAGGGCATACATGGCCATGGCGCCCGGGATATCCACTTCGCAGGCGCTGGGCATCAGGCCGTTGCTCATCATGCTCATCACCGTGCACGGCACCACTCCGAAGTACTCTTCCATGGCGGTCCAGCACTGCACGCCGCTGACGGACAGTTCGTTGTCCTTCATCCACTTTTCGATCACGGCGCTGAGCTTGGCCATCTTCATGAGGGCCGAAGCGGGAATGCCGGAGGTCTGGACGTAGCCCTCGATGGCCTGCCGTTTGGCCGTGGCCGCGGGGTCGTAGTCCTTCATGCGC
>JAMCRM010000382.1 GCA_023380575.1 Acidobacteriota bacterium
GCGAAGCGCCGACGCACTTCGGGACCGTGAGCTACCACATCGAATCAGATGTGGCCCATCAGACGATTCGCGCTGAAATCCACCCACCCCGGCGGCGCGCGCCGCGTGAGATCGTGTTGCACGTCCGCCATCCGGAACGGGCGCGGATGCGCACGGTCACGGTGAATGGCCGCGGCTCCGGCGATTTCGACCGGGAGAAGGAATCCATCCGCCTGGTGGCGGGAGGGCCCCGTCAGGTCACAGTAAAGTATTAAAGTATCTGTATGCACGATATTGGTGTCCGCCTCGCCGGCACGCTTCTACTAAGTGGCGTGTTACTGTTCGTGGCCTTCTTCCTGTTCAGCCTGGTGTGCTCACGGAAAGCTTGATCGCGTTCTACTCCGTCCTGACCGGGATAGGCGAACTCGCGGGCGCGCATTGGCTATGGGTTACCGATTTGTCGAAGCCCGAAAATCTGCCCGTGCACATCCTGCCGGTGCTCATGATAGCGACCCAGTTACTGGTTTCGAAGATCACGCCCACGCCCCCCGGCGCCGACCCGCGCATGGCCCGGCTCATGACCCTGATGCCGGTCGTCGTTGGGGTCGCGCTCTACAATCAGCCGAGTGCGTTGATGTTGTACTGGCTTACCGGCAACCTCCTGCAATTCGCGCAGCAGTGGTGGCTGAATAAGCGGTACGCCTAGATCAGGCCGCGTTTCGCGGCAGCACTTGCCTCTCTATTTCCGCACGGTCGGCGATCTCCAGATCGTACGCATTCTGTAGATTCAGCCAATATTGCGGCAGTGAGTCAAGGTGACCCGGTTCAACAAAACAGCGGCCGGATGTGACGCTCAAACAAATTTGCAGTCACGTTGCGCGAAACGCAGGCCTCGCGCCCGGCTACCGCTTCAAGGTACCGCGGCCCCATCGCGGCGGCGATCTTGTAGCCCACATGCAGTAACTGCCGCAGATCCGGATTGAAGGCCGGGTTCGACTGGTCGTGCCGCAGGGCCGAGGTGAACTGCTCCGAGGTCCAGGCCCGCACCGAGTCCGGCGAAGGCAGGCGCGAGGGGTCGATGTCGATCACCGCCGCGTAAGGGCCACACAGTTCCGCGCGGTGAAGCCAGGCTTCGGCATAGATCGCTTTGGCGATGCCGAGGCCTTCCGCGTCCGCTTCCGCCAGGCCGATCAGTTCCTCCAGCCACGTAGTGCCCGCGGTTTTCACGTGCACGCCGGCGCCGGTCTCTTCCAGCACGCGGCGAATGAAACCATAAATAGCGAACTTGTCGCTGCCGGAGTGCACGCTCAGTTTGAGATCGGCGGGCAGGCCATAGCGCGGCACGGCGCAGGCGATCACCGCCACGTCGTCGCGGAATTCGCGCTCGAAGCGGGCGACATCTCCCACGTAGTCTACGCCCTTGTTGAAGCGGCCGGTGAAGCGGGGTGCGATGGTTTGCACGGGAATGCCTTCCGCGGCAATCGCGGCCAGGATGACCAGCAGTTGCGGCGGCGACTGCGGCTCATCGGTTTCATCCATGGAGACCTCTATAATGCAGGGCTTCCCTTCCCTGCGCGCGGCGATGCGGCGATAGATGCGGCCGGCCTCCTCCACCGCTCCCAGGTATTTGCGGATGGTTAGGCCGCAGCCAGTCAACTCGCCGTGGGCGGCGAGGAACGCCTGCATGCGTTCCTCCGTTACCGGCCGCCCGATGTACTCCGCCACGTCGAGTGTATAGAAGTCGCTGGCGTCGATGAAGCGGTCCACCGTGGCCAGGTTGATATGGTCCGCATCCACATAATAGGGCGCCGTCCAGCCGAGTTGCCGCGCAGCCGCATCGGCCGCCGCGCGAACAGCCGTGGCCTCCGATCCGATGATATTGTGCTCGCGGTTGGATTTGTTCCATACCGGCACCACCGTGACGCCGCGTTCGGCGGCCATCCGGCATGCCTGCAACTGCGCCTTCGCCTGGAGCCCGAAACGGTCGCCCACGCCGAGCGAAAACCTGCCGAGCGGTAAAGTGGAATTCATAAACCCCCGATTATCACCTTTGCACGGGCTTGCGCGCTACTATATGGGGTCTATGTCCAACGTGCGGTGGACCGTTTGCGCGCTCCTGTTCTTTGCCACAACCGTGAATTACGTGGACCGGCAGGTGCTCAGCATCCTCGCCAAGACGCTTGAAACAAGCATTGGCTGGGACAGTATCCAGTACGGATACATCACCGCCGCCTTTCAGGCCGCCTATGCCATCGGGCTGCTGGCCGCCGGGCGATTGATGGACCGGCTGGGCACGCGCATCGGTTTCGCTATCGCGGTAGGGGTTTGGAGCGTCGCGGCCATGGCACATGCCGCCGCGGTTTCCGCGCTTACTTTCGGCATCGCGCGCGCCCTGCTGGGGTTGGGAGAAGCCGCGAACTTCCCCGCCTGCATCAAGACCGTCGCCGAGTGGTTCCCCAAACGAGAGCGGGCCCTGGCCACGGGCATTTTCAACTCCGGCTCCAACATAGGGGCCATCATCGCTCCCCTGACGGTGCCCTGGCTGGCGGCGAAGTTCGGCTGGCAATCCGCCTTCATCGTGACCGGCGCGGCGGGCTTTATCTGGATTGCCTTCTGGCTTCTTCTTTATGACAAGCCCGGCGGCCACAAGAGAATCTCCAAGCTCGAACTGGCCCACGTGCAAAGCGATCCGCCGGACAAAACCGAATCGATCCCCTGGATTCGCCTGCTCTCCAGGAGAGAAACCTGGGCCTTCGCCGTTGGCAAGGGAATCACGGATCCCATCTGGTGGTTCTATCTCTTCTGGCTGCCCAAGTATCTCCAGGAGACATTCGGCCTCTCTCTCCAGCAGATCGTGGTTCCCACGCTGGTGGTCTACAACATCTGCAGTATTGGAAGCATCGCGGGCGGATGGCTATCCTCCGGGCTGATCAAGCGCGGATGGGCCCTTAACCACGCCCGCAAGACCGCCATGCTGGCATGCGCTTTAGCGGTGGTTCCGGTGCTCTATGCACCCTACTGCAAGAGCCTCTGGCTGGTAGTTGCGCTGGTGGGGCTGGCAACGGCTGCGCACCAGGGGTGGTCTGCAAACCTGTTCACCATCGCGTCCGACATGTTCCCCAGAGCGGCGGTGGGCAGCGTGGTGGGAATCGGCGGCACGGCGGGTGCGGTAGCGAGCGTGCTGCTGCAAATCGCCACGGGCTACGTTGTCGAGATGACCCATAGCTATCTGCCGCTCTTCATTATTGCGGGACTGGGTTACCTGCTCGCGCTGGCGGCTATCCAGGCCCTCGTGCCGCGGCTTGCACCCGCGGACGTGGGGTAGCTAGTGTCCGGCGCAAAAATGATTTTTCAGTCGAGAGCGGCCCACTGACGCGCAGTGTCAGGCGCGACGAAAAGCCCGGCGGTCGTCCCGCCGGGCAGTCAAGTGATTGGGTTGAGGGCACTTCGAAAAATCAGCTTTTCCGTTCTGCTAACACCGTTCCAATGTGGTAGAGATTGTCGGCGATCACGCCGAGGCCGACCCATCGCTTCATGCCGTGCTCACCACGGTAGAAGGCGTGATCCCACAAAACAATTTTACAACAAAATGTTCGTTGGTAACACAGTAATCCTAGTCTCCTGCACCAATGGTTCGTGACATAAAACAACCCCTTTGGATTTCGCCCCTAAGAACTCGTCGGCCAGTGTAACCAGCATCGCCTGGTACTGCGGCTCGACGACTTGCCAGGCGCGTTTCCGAAGTTCATCGATTGACGGGGTAACGGGATTGATAGTGAGCCCCTCTGCGATCAGAAACGGGTTATGGCTGACCCGGCGGAAAAGATGATGATGCTCTGGCAACGCCGCCAGGATCAACGGCAGGCCCGACGGTTGGGAATGGTGCTCGAGCACTGCCTGGTCAACGGCACGAAAGAATCGCTCGGCGTCGGCCTGGATCGCCTCCTGTTTCCCGCCGTCGCCGTGGTGCATGGGCACACTCCCCCGACCGACGCCACCATAGGAACGGGCCGGATCCCGACGGCCGGATACTTCTGCCGAAGCGATGCCTCCAACTGCTTTACAAGATTGCGAAACCGGATCGGGTCCTGCTGATTCTCGGGATGGCGCCGATGGGTCGGCTGGTAAA
>JAMCRM010000383.1 GCA_023380575.1 Acidobacteriota bacterium
TGCCGACGGGCAGGCGGCCGCCATCTACGGGCAATGGCCGCCCCTGGTGAATGCGTCGCAGCCCAAGGGCCAGTGGAACGTCTACGATATTTTCTTTGAAGCGCCGCGCTTCGAAGGCACGAAACTTGTTAAGCCGGCGTATGTGACGGTGGTCCACAACGGCGTGCTGGTGCACCACCACAAGGAGATTCTGGGCAAGGCCATCCACCGCCGCGTGGCAACCTACGAGCCGCACGGACCGGAGGAGCCGCTCAGCCTGCAGGATCACGGCCAGCCGATCCGCTACCGGAACATCTGGATCCGCAGGCTAAAGCCATACGACGCGGTCAACTGATCCTGCTCTTCTTGAGCGTCTTTTGGATCTTGGTCGACAGCGCTTTCGTCTTCGGGTTCGGCGGCAGCGAACTGAGCGTTTCCATGGCCTCGCCGCACAGCAGTTTTACGCGATTGGGCTGGTCGAGCTTGGCCGGACCGAACAGTTGCGCCTGTTCGTGCAGCAGGTCGGCCATGGCCATTTTGAAGGTGTCCGCGGCCACCTCGCCGTTGCCTTTCTGGAACAGTTCACGAGCGCGAGCGGCATCCTCCGGCGCACCCACCGCCCGGCAGACGCTCAGGAGCACCCCGCGCTGGATCATGTTCCGGAGTAGCAGATCCCGCTCGGAATCCTGGACCAGAATACCGCTGCTGACCCGTTTCAATTCCGGAGGTTGCAGAGCGTTTCCGGCCGGAAACTCGAATTCCAATGTGACATTGGGGTCTTTCGAGGTGGTCTGGAAATTGTGGAAAGCTTCCACAAACTGCAGGGCGGCGCTGCTGGCGGCGGCGCGGTACTGCGAGACCTGCCGGCGGAATGGCGTCGGATTGGCCCGGTTGGCGCGGGCCCCGGCCTCATAGGTGTCCGCCATGTCATTGTAGGCTTGGGCCAGCCCGGAGGAAACCGCGACGGCCCAGAGACGGGCACGCGCGGTGAACTCATTTTCGGTTCTGGTAAGTTGCTCCAGGTTATTGCTGGTTTTCAGGTAATCCCCGGTGCGATACGTCTCTTTTGCTGCAGCCCAATAGAACGCGGGCGTGCCGGGCTGCGGGGCTCGGGGGCCGGTGGTGCAAGAGCAGGCGATCAATCCGAGGACGGGGATGGCACAGAGGAATGCGAAACGCGTTTGCATAGCCACCTCGCAGCCCAATTATATGTCCGGAAAGTACAAAAAGATCCTGTAAAAACAGGCCGCCTGGAATCCGTGGGGCAGCCTTCAGGCTGCGCGGGGCTTTAGAGCCGCCGGTGCCCGGCTGAAGCCGGGCCGCAGCCTAAAGGCCGCCACGCTTTTGCCTACAGGAAAGTCGGGTCCGCGGGAATCGCTGCGCAAGCGGCCGCCGCTTAGGAGTTAAGCCCGCCAGAGTTTTTCGATCTCTTCCAGGCTCTTGCCCTTGGTTTCCGGCACTACCCGCCAGACGAATACGAAAGTCACCACACACAGGCTCGCGTAGAGCCAGAACGCGCCGGTGATGGAGATGGCCCGCACCAGGGAAAGGAAAGTAAAGGTGAGGGCCACGCAGGCCGACCACAGGCTGATGGTGGCGATCGACATTGCCCGCCCGCGGATGCGCGTGGGAAAGATTTCGGCCATCACCACCCAGACCCCCGGTCCCATCCCCACAGCGAAGGCCGCCACGCAAACAGTAGTAAGGCAGAGGATGAGGGTAGCCGGCGGAGGCTGCACCAAAAATGCTGCCCCCATGGCAAGCAGCGAGCCGCCCATCAACCCGGAGGAGAACATCAGCAGCGGCTTGCGGCCGACCTTGTCGATGACCCAAATGGCGATCATGGTGCAAAGAAAGTTGATGATTCCAACCACCACGTTGACGCCGATGGCCGCGGTTTCGCTGTGCTCGCCCACCTGCTCCTTAAAGATCAGGGAGCCGTAGAAAAGCACCGTGTTGATGCCGGTCACCTGCTGCAAAACCGCGAGCACGACGGCAATCAGCAGCGCGGTGCGCAACCCGGGGCGCAGCAACTGGCGGAGAGCGCCGCTTTCCTCCGCGATGGTGGCGCGAATCTGGGCGAACTCTTCCATCGCCCGGTCCCGCCCGCCCACGCGCGTAAGCACCGCGAGCGCCTCTTCGTGGCGGCCGAATTTGGTCAGCCAGCGCGGGCTTTCCGGTACGAAGAACAAGGCGATGAAGAAAGCCAGCGACGGCAGCAGGGCGGAGGCGAACATTATGCGCCAACTGGAGGGTCCCAGGAAGGACAGCCCCCAGTTCACCAGATATGCCAGCAGGATGCCGCTCACGATGGCCATCTGGTTAAGGGAGACCAGGCGGCCGCGGATGTGCGGCGGGGCCACTTCCGCGATGTACAGGGGCGCCAGCACCGAAGCTACCCCTACCGCAATGCCGCCCATGAAGCGGGCCGCGGTGAACTCCGTCAGTGTCCTGGGCAGCGCCGCGCCGAGCGAGGAAAGTCCGAACAGGAGTGCGGAGAGGATCAGGATGCGCCGCCGTCCGAACCGGTCGCTGAGCCACCCTGCCGCGCTGGCGCCTGCCACGCAGCCTACCAGCAGACTGCTGGCCGCAAATCCGGTTTCAATTTCGGAAAGCCCGAACTGCTGGCGCAGAAAGATGATGGCGCCATTGATGACGGCGATATCGAACCCGAACAGCAGGCCCGCGGCAGCCGCCACCAGAGATACGAGGTACACGTACAGCGACCCTGCGGCGCCCTCGGTTTGTTCAATCGCGCATTGTGACATTGGGAGATCCAGAACAACACGCAGCCCTAGTGCGTGTCAAGACGGCGAATTTTCAGATTACGAAACCACACTACGTCCCCATGGTGCTGGAGGCATATGGGGCCTTCCGGCTTGGGATGCGTGAGCGCCTGGAATACGCCGGGGGTGTACTTCGCCCAGCGCTTTTCGGCGCCGGAGCGAATGGCGGGGTCCTTCAGCGACCCCTCCAGGACCTTCTCGCCGTTGATCCAGTGTTCGAAGTGATCCCCTTTTACGATCAGCCGCGATTGATTCCACTCGCCGGCGGGATGGGCAGGGTACGAGTTGGGTGCCAGAAAAGAATACAGCGCGCCGGTCTTGTGGCTGGCATCGCGGCGGGCATCCGGATGCCGCTGGTCGTCAATCAACTGCATCTCGAAGGCGACGGTGTACTCGAAGCCGGTCGCGCCGGGAGAGAGTCTGGCCCGGTCGGAGACCGGATGCGCCATCTCGCGCCCCAACTGGCCCTCGAAGCCGCCGGGGCCTTTCTGGATTTTGGTCTCGTCCAAGAAGACGGTCCGCTGCACGCGGTATTTCAAACCGGTATTGCCCCCCGGGGAAACGCGCCAGTCGAACTTCAGATCGAAGTCGCGGTAGGAATCCGCCGTGATCAGGTCCTCGGCAATGCGGGGGTGCAGGCGGGTCTTCAGGCAGCCGTCCTCGATCAACCAGGAATCGCCGGGCGGGACCTCTTTGGCAGGGTCGCGCCATCCGCGCATGGTTTTGCCGTCGAAGAGGAGTTGGAAGCCCTCGCTTTGCTCCTTGCGGGTCAGGGTGTTTTGCGCGGCGGGTAGCACGCCCGCGCCAAGGGCGAGGAGTGCCCCGGCAAGCACTACGGTGGATGTGCTCATCTCCCCGTATGGTAGACGAATTTACTGTAGCGTTACCGGGCCGCTACTTGCCGTAGGTGGCCAGCACGACGCCTCCGATCATGACCACGACGCCGAGGAGTTTCATGAAGGTGATGGGCTGCACCGGTGAGCCGAGCCACCCGTAATGCGAAAGAATGAGGCCGCCCAGCACCTGCCCGGCCAGGAGCGTGACCATGACGGGCCCGGCCCCCACCTGTGGGATCAGCCAGGCGATGGCGAATACCAGGCAGGCCCCCAGTATGCCGGCCGTGAGCAGCATTGGATGAACGAGTTTGAGAGGGGCGAGCGCGCCGGACTGCCATCCCGTCAACCCGATGAGCACGGCGCCCACCGCGCCGATGCACCAGAACAGGGCATTTCCCACACGGGGGTTGTTCAGCACGGAGCCCACTCTTCCATTCATGGCCATGTGAACCGCGAGCACGACCCCGAGAATCATAGTCATGACATAGAGGTGAACCTTCATTAGCTGTTCTCCTGACGGCCGCGGAACGGCCCAGGCCTGAAGCTATATCACACTATTGGGGCCGAAACAATGGTTGAGGCCGAGCGTTGTTCTACGCTCCCGGTTTAGCACTCATGGCCAGCGGTTCTTCGACTGGCGCTGCAGGCTCGGGTGCGGGTTTGGCCGTTTTTGGCGGTCGGGCGCGCCGCGCGCGCCGTTTGGGCTTCGGAGACGCCTCTTTCCTTAGCTGAGCGGCGCGGCATAGCTCTTCGAAGGCCGCCCCTACCGAATCGCGCAGAAGGCCGACATCGGGGGCGGCTTGGACGTCGGCCGTAAACCCGAAACAGAGCTTTCCGTTGTAGCTCTGCGCGGCAACGCCAATGCCCAATTCGTGGCCCGTAGGCACCTGGGGGTAGAGCGCCAGCATGCGGCGTCCCGCGGCGTAGAGCGGCACCGGCGAACCCGGTAGATTCGTACAGATAATATTCAGCAGCGGCACCGGAAACGGAATGGCGGGAATGACATTCCAGAAAAGTGCCTGCAGGGGCGGGGGAAGCGAACCAAGAACGTTGGCCGCCAGCCCCACCAACTCCGCCGCGCGGGCGTTCTTCATCATCTCCGTGCGTGCCGTGACGTCCCGCAATCTGCGTATCGGGTCGCGTGCATCCAGCGGCAGCGCCACGGGAAGGAAGGTGATGCGGTTGCCTGGCGTCTCGCCCTTGTCGGCGCGAATGTTGACCGGGCAGACCACCCGCACGAACCGTTTCTTGACAGTTTCGCCGTGCATCTTCACATCTCGCGCAATGGCCATGGTGAGGGTGGTGAGGATGACATCGTTGACGGTGCCGCCCCCGGCCGCCCGAACAGCCTGAACATCGGCAAAATTGCACTCGGTCCAGCAGAACTTGCGCCCGCCAGCGCAGAGGCGGTTGAAGGGAAGGCGCTCGACGGAAGCCGCGAACTCCGGTAGCCACCGCCACAGGGATTGCACTTTGCCCGGTAAGTCCCCGCTCAGAAACGCCTGTGCGCCGGCAAGCAGCAGGCCCTCCGCTGCAAACAGATTCTCCAGGGACTGGCGGGCCGCGCCACCCACTGCTTCCAGCAGGGTTTGGGAGCGGACGGGAGCCCCTTCGGGCTGAGTACGCGCCTTCGGGATGGCGCGGGAACCTTCCGGGGTCGGGTCGAGCAGCACCTTCAGAAAGGCCGTGCCCGATATCCCGTCGGCCAGGGAATGATGAATCCTCAAAATCATCGCGCCGCGGCCTTCTTCCAAGCCCTCCACTACGTGAGCATCCCACAGGGGCTTGCCGCGGTCCATTAACTGGCCGAGGATCTCGCCGGCAAGGTTCTCCAACTCCTTCTCCCCGCCGGGTGCGGGAAGACGCACGCGAAGTATATGGCGGCGGATATCGAAGTGGGGATCCGGCTCCCAGGTGGGATGGCTCAGGCTCCACGGCGAGGGCACCGCGATTTGCCGGTAATGCGGGGCGAGGTGCAACTTCGAATCAACGCTCTCGACGAATTCGTCGAATGGAATAGCGCCATCGAAGGTGAAAACAGCTCCAATATTACACGGAATTTCCTGGCGTTCCAGGTAAAGGAAAGCGGCATCTACCGCCGAAAGATGACGATTGGGGGTAGAACCTTGGCCAGCCATAGCGGTGAATCGGGCCTCCGAATCGATTGTAGGGCAGGTTGCGTGGTGGAACGTGCCAACGTGTGCATGTGGGACTGCGCATCGGTGCGATACCGCACACCCCATTCCGCCGGCAGGCGAAGCCTCCGGCGCACTGGCGCAGTCACACCAGCAGATGGCCTCTCTATTCGTGAATCCCGCCGTGGCGGGTGGGTCGCTTGCGCGGCTTGTTTCCGAAATCACCCTTGCGCCGGGGCCGCATGAGGAATTGCCGGTCTGGTCACCCGCCGGAGGCGCGATTTTGGGGAATATTCCGGCCGGGGGAAAAGAAGACATCACACTGGCGGTCGAGCGAGCCAGGACTGCGCAGGCCCCCTGGGCGGCACGTTCTTTCGCTGAACGCGGGAAGATCCTGCTGCGTTTTCACGACCTTCTCCTAAAGCGTCAGGATGAACTCCTTGATGTCATACAACTGGAAAGCGGCAAAGCGCGCCGCCACGCCTTCGAGGAGATCCTGGATACGGCCATCGTTTCCCGCTACTACGCGCGGCATGCGGCGCGCTTCCTGCGGCCGCGCAGGCGCCGGGGAGCCTTGCCGCT
>JAMCRM010000384.1 GCA_023380575.1 Acidobacteriota bacterium
ATCCGCAACCATGCGCTTGGCAAAGTTCTTCACCTCCGAGTTGCACGCCTTTTTTTCGGCCAGTTGTCCCAGCACCACTTCCGCCATGTTCCCTTCCCAGGCGTGGGTTGCGAATTCGGACGCCTTCAGTTCTTTTTGCGCGGCGGGATTGGGCAACGGAGCCTGCGGCCGTGCCGGCGCTACCACTGTCAGCATTGCGATCAGGAAACTTGTCGATTTCAGCATATGGTTCGTCCTCATCCGTTCAGGAACCCAGGCGCGTGCGGTCGAGCAGGATCAACGCGTATAGAGCGGGGAGATAGACAATGGAAGCCATCAGCACTCCGCGCGCGCGCCGAGGGGAAGGTTTGAGCGCAACTTTCAGACCCGAATGCAGGAAGAGTATCCCCAGTGTCAGTGCCCCTGCCGCATAGATCGGGCCAGCCATGCCGGCCAGCTTCGGCAGCAGGCTCACGGGAATGAGCGCGAGCCCGTAGAGCACAATCTGGCGCGCCGTCGAGCGCCCGTCCGGCTCGACAACGGGCAGCATATGAATCCCCGCGCGCGCGTAGTCCTCGCGATACATCCAGGCTATGGAATAGAAGTGCGGGAACTGCCAGAGGAACAGGATCGCAAACAGGATCCACGCTTCGGGATTCAGGCTGCCGTGTGCAGCCGCGTAACCAATCATCGGCGGCATGGCCCCGGGCAAGGCGCCGATCGTAGTGCAGAGCCAGGAACGGCGTTTGAGCGGTGTATAGAAAAAGAGATAGCTCGCCAGCGTGAACAGACCGAGGAAAGCCGATAGCATGTTCACCGCCAACGCCAGTTCGGCGAAGCCCGCCACCGAGATTGCCGCTCCGAACAGCAGCGCACCATTGGCCGGCACGCGCCCGGAGGGGATGGGCCGTCCGGCCGTGCGCCTCATTTTTCCATCCCCCTCGCGCTCCCACCACTGGTTCAACGCGGCGGTTCCGGATGCCAGCAAGCCCGTACCCAGCATGGTGTGGAAGCACGCCCACAGCCGCCAAGGCTCGAGCATGCCGCGCCAGCCCACGTCCGCCGGCAGTCCGAAGTAAAATCCCACGGCCGCGCTCATGAGAATCAGCCAGGTAATTCGCGGTTTGGTCAACTCGATATATGCTCTCATGGCGCGGCACCGGCTAATGCGGCTTCTTCGATGTTTGGATCCTCTTCTGGCGTGTCTCACGCGTGGCAGTCATGGGCATGCCCGAGACCGATTCGTTACCGATGAATTTTCCGTTCCGCCAGGTGTTGAAACACATCGGCTGCGCATACAAGCTGGGGCCATCGACCGAGTTGAACAGAATGTCGTCCGCCGCGGGTCCGCCCGGAGGGTTCATGCCGGCTTCGGCACGCACACGCTTCGCGATTTCGTGGTCCGCGCAGGAGGTGTCGCCGCTGACGCCTAGCGCTCCGATCACCTTACCGTTCATATACAGAGGCACGCCGCCGCCGTATGCGATGGCTCCGCCCTCGATCTGGCCATTGGCCACCGAGTTTCCGAGGTACGCCTGGTTGAAGGGAGAGGCGAACGCCGTGCCGTATAGAGAGTGACCGGGCTGCGTCAGGGTATAGAGCCGGGTTGTGGACATGGGCATCGAGTTCAGGCTGAACGCATTGGCCGTGAACGCCTTCGATTTCGCGATCGCTTCGCTGCCGGGCCAGACGTCAGTCGGATTGGCCGTAGAGGTCACAAGCGTGCAGAGTTGGCCCTTGCGGTTTACGATGGCGCCCCACTCGCGTTTGCCGTGGAACAGCCCTCCGGCATCTCCGCCCAGGTTGGGAGCCTTGTTCAAAAAATCGCGAAGCTGGCCGGCGCTGGGAAGGCCGACACAGGCGGGGTTGGAATTATCGGCGGCCATCACCGGCGCCAGGGTCATCGCTATTGCGGTTAAAAATAACATCAGTGGCTTCATCATAGATATCCTCACCTCACCGGCTCGAAAGCACCGGGCTCTCTTCAAAGGCGATGGCGCCGGCCTCGGCAACTGCCTGGTCCTGTTTACCCATGCCGCCGCTCACGCCGATAGCGCCCACCACCTTGCCGTCACGCCGCAAGGGAATACCACCGGCAAAGATCATCACACGCCCATTGTTGGAGGCGTGAATCCCAAAGAACTCTTTTCCCGACTGGCTGTACTCAGCCAGATCTTTCGTCGCGATGTCAAAAGCGCGGGCGGTCCAGGCTTTGTTGATCGAGATATCGACGCTGCCGATCCAGGCGCCGTCCATGCGTACGTGGGCCTTCAGGTTGCCCCCCTCGTCCACCACCGCGATGTTCATTGGCTGGCCGATCTCATGCGCTTTGCGTTCGGCTGCCGCAATAATGTGTTTCGCATCTTCTAAAGTGATCATGATTCCCTCCTGCCTTATTCTTTGGACGGGTACTTCAAACTCTCGAGATAGGCGGAAATGTCTTCGGCGTCCGCTCTGGAAAGGCCCAGGTTCGGCATCACGACGTTCGGTACGAAGCGTTGCGGATTCTCGATCCACCTGGCGCGGTTCTCCATCGTGTTCTGTAGAACTCCAGCGATGTAGACGCGGCTGGCCACGTTCGTCAGAGGCGGCCCCACCATTCCGCGGGCGCTACGGATCTGGTCGATTGTGTGACAGGTGCCGCAGCCGTACTCGCTGATCAACTGTTTACCCCGCGCGGGGTCGGGCGCGGCCATGAACAAGTACTGTTCCGGTCCGCCTTTTGCATACGGCTCGGGGACACCTGCCGGGTTCACGGTGCCGCCCGGTCCGAGGACGTTCCCGGCGGGCACGCCAAGTTGCGGCTGAACCACGCCAACGCCGCCGCCGGTTCCCTGCGTCTGCGGCGTGCCCGGCGTGAGACCCTGCGCTCTTGTGGCTGCCGGACCCGGGCTTGGAAACGTGCCCGGCGCAGCTCCGGGCGCTGGGGGTGCGCCGGGCGGCTCCGTAGGCGGCGGTTGCTGGGGCGCCGGGCCAGGAGATGGCGCCGTCACCGGATTCGGCACGGTGACCGGCGAGTGATGCTTACCGCCCGGCTGCTCGGTAGTGCCGGCCTGCGTCTCTTGTCTTTGTTTTTCCACTGGAGGCTGGTACATCTGTGCCACGAGCACCAGCGCAATACTGAAACTTCCGCAGGCGAGCACGGCCATTCCCGGATGTCGAAATCGGTTCCTCATTTCAAATCCTCCGCCCAGGCCTTTCGAAAGCCTAGGGCTGATTTCTCTCCCTGGCGCAGCCAGGCGGCAAACATGAACAGCGCGGCGACCATGTAGACCGTGCCGGGCGGAACCCACATGATGAGACCGGCGAGGACCTGATCCTGCATGGGCGTGAGGCCCCATGGAAGCGTTGTGGTGGCGTATGCCGGGTAGAACAGGCCCGGCGAGAACGTAAACAGCGCCGCGAGAACGCCCATGTGGAGGGTCGTGAGGAACAGGTAAAGCACTCCGGCTCCGTAATTGCTGCGCCCTTCGTGGCTACGCAAAATCGACCACCAGAACAACAGCGAGGTCCCAAGAAAACTGATGTGCTGGAGCGAGTGCACCCATTCGTTTTCGAGTGTCGCTTCATAGAGCGGCGGAGCGTGCCAGAGCCAAAGCGCCGCGCCCTGCACTAGAAACGCGGCGCCGGGCGAGGAAAGCTTCCTCCAACTCGCACGAACCCAACCCGTTTTGAACCACGCGCCCGTGCTCCTGCGCCAGGCCGGAGGCAGCGCCCAGACAAAGGGGACTATGGGCCTGCCCAGCACCAACAGCGGCGCCACCACCACCATGAGCCGTTCGTGCTGCACCATGTGCGCGGAAAAGAGCACCTCGCCCAGCGGATGCAGCGGGGAGCACAGCGCCAAGAACAGCGTTCCCCATCCGGCCCAGAAACAGGCAGCCTCCCAGGTGCGGATTCCGTGCCGGTGCGAAGCTCCGCGCCAATACAGCCAAGCGCTCAACGCCAGCGGAATCACCACACCAGGATCCCACTCCCAGGCCGCCCACAGGTCGTGCGGCCGGAGCGGCTCGCCTTCATGGGCCAGCAGGGCGGGTGCCGTGAGCAACAACAGTCCCAGTAAGCGCCACGGTCGCGCGCGGCTCACGGGTGACATGCGTCCATGATCCACGTGGGCACTGCCATTGCCAGGATGCCGATGAAGAACAGGCCGCTGAACATCATGCCGACGAACGCGATAAACCGGCTGCGGCCAATGGGACCGCCCAGCTCAAAAGTTTGTTCCGCACCCGCCGATTTCCAGTTGCGCCACGACGTCCACGTACCCAGCGCCGCCACGATGAGCGCGCCCGCGGTGAGCAGGTACACCGGAAGCATGCCCGCCGCGTTGCAGGCCCAGTTCACGAAAATGTAATTCACCAGTTGATAAGTTGTTTACATCATTTTCGTGCCGGACTCGTGAAATACTCCACTGCGTCGTGTCTCATGATTCCCTCTCAAACCTTATAGAAAACGCGCGCGCCGAAGTAGATCACCAGCCAGAAGAAGATCCAGCCGCCGAAATTGACGGTCCAGAAAACCTTCAGGGCCTGCAACCCGGCACGCCGCCTGCTGTTGAAGTGGCCGCCCAAAGACCAGACAAATTCGACCAGTCCCCAGATGACAAGCGAAGCCACGCAAAGGAAAGACCACGCGGTCATCGCCCATTCGATCGACCCATAAGGGGCGCTCGTCCAGCCATAAGGCAGGCCGAAGTAATACTCGATGATCAGCACCATCCAGCCGATGTTCAGAAGCACGGCCGCCCCAAGCCAGAGCGGCACCCCCCAGCGGCTGTCCCGAGCCGCGGACTTGTTCGCCAGGATCATGCAGGGTTCGGCCGCGAGCCGGATTCCTGTGCCCACGGTCGGCCAGAACAGCGAGGGCACGTCGAGATAACCCGGGGGCCAGCCGTTCGCGCTCATGTGCAGATAAAAGTAGCTGGCGATCAGGGCCGCATAGATTGTCGCCACCGAGGCGCTCAGAATCGCAAGCCCCCACCACACGCCGGAGCCGCTCCCCTGTTGGTAGACCGGGAACTCCGCGGCGTCGTAAGCCGCGTACGTCATCATATCGATGCCCTCCGTTCCGCCCGCAGGCTGCCCCCGCGCCTGGGCCAAAACCAGAACACAGCGCATATAGCCGTGGCTACGTAGCCGATAGCGAAAAAGACCGGGTGATAGACATACCCGATGAATATGGTTCCCACTCCGAGCGCGGTCAGCAAGGGCCACCAGGATGGTCCTGCGACGAGTGTCACGCCGGACGGTTCGCCATCCAACACCTTGCTCGTCAGAATCTCACGCTGATCTGTGCGCAGCCCGACCGCGACTGGCTCCTTGTCCATTTCGTCCAGTTCCCAGATCGGCGTGCGGCTGCCAACCACCGGAATATGGTGGAAGTT